>NZ_JBTKVX010000002.1:0-245869 GCF_054457175.1 Flavobacterium hauense | reverse complement strand
AAGGACTCGAACCTTCACACCGTGAGGCACCAGATCCTAAGTCTGGCGTGTCTACCAATTTCACCACACCCGCAGGCTGATAATAAAACCGATAATTTGTTTCATTATTACGGGTGCAAATATACGACTGTTTTTAAATTTTCAAAGTAAATTCAGGGAAAAATTAAAATTATTTTTTCCTTAATTTTGCCTTTCAATCGTATATTACTAATTTATAATGGATAACATAAAAAATTACGTTCAGGAAAATAAAGAAAGATTTTTGAATGAACTTATAGAGTTACTTAAAATACCATCGGTAAGTGCTGACAGCGCCTACTCTCAGGATGTAGTAAATACCGCAGACGCTGTAAAGGCAAGCCTTGAAAAAGCAGGATGCGACTTTGTAGAACTTTGCGAAACACCGGGCTACCCTATTGTTTATGGTGAAAAAATGATTGACGCATCGCTCCCTACCGTATTAGTATACGGACACTATGATGTTCAGCCTGCGGACCCAATCGAATTATGGACATCGCCACCTTTTGAGCCGGTTATCAAAACAACCGAACTTCACCCTGAAGGTGCAATATTTGCACGTGGCGCATGTGACGACAAAGGCCAGATGTACATGCACGTTAAGGCTTTTGAATATATGATCGCAAACAACAACCTGCCTTGCAATGTGAAATTCATGATCGAGGGTGAGGAAGAAGTTGGATCACCAAGCCTTAGCTGGTTCGTAGAGCGCAACCAGGAGAAACTTAAGAATGATGTTATCCTTATCTCTGATACAGGAATGATCTCTAACCAGCAGCCATCTATCACAACTGGTCTTCGCGGACTTAGTTATGTAGAGGTAGAAGTTACAGGCCCTAACCGCGACCTTCACTCAGGCCTTTATGGTGGTGCCGTGGCAAACCCAATCAACATACTGGCAAAAATGATCGCCCAGCTACACGATGAGAACAACCATATCACTATTCCTGGCTTCTATGACAGGGTAGAAGAACTTTCCCGCGAAGAGAGGGACGAAATGGCAAAAGCGCCATTCTCTCTTGATGCTTACAAAAAAGCACTTGACATCGAAGATGTGTATGGAGAAGCAACCTACACTACCAATGAAAGAAACTCTATCCGTCCTACGCTTGATGTAAACGGAATATGGGGAGGCTATACTGGCGAAGGTGCAAAAACTGTTATTGCCAGCAAAGCATTCGCCAAAATATCAATGCGTTTGGTACCCGACCAAGACTGGAAAGAAATCACCGACCTGTTTACCAAGCATTTTGAAAGTATTGCCCCTAAAGGCGTGAAGGTGGTTGTAAAACCTCATCACGGGGGACAGGCCTATGTAACACCTATAGACAGCCTTGGCTACAAAGCGGCAGCAGCTGCTTATGAAGAAAGCTTTGGCATCAGGCCAATACCGGTACGTTCAGGTGGAAGTATTCCTATCGTTGCGTTATTCGAAAAAGAGCTTAAGAGTAAAACCATCATGATGGGCTTTGGCCTTGACAGCGATGCCATTCACTCACCAAACGAGCATTTCGGGGTATTCAACTACCTTAAAGGAATTGAAACAATCCCTTTATTTTACAAACACTTTACTGAAATGTCGAAATAATTGTTGCCGATTGATAGTTTCAGTTGTCAGCTCCTAATAATTCTAAAATCTAATCCGCCCTTCGTGGCGGATTTTTTTATGATTGATTCCAACCTTTACGCACTATTTGGCATCATATAATGATAATCCTAAGATACATCATTATGAAAAACCTCATCCTTATCACATTTATGGTATTAACAGCACTATGTCATGCACAGAATAAAAGATCTTTACCCAAAACAGTGATCACCGAAAAAAGGATTATCGTGACCTCAGGTAAAGTGAGCAACGAAGAGTTTGAAACATTAATAGATGAAACTCTGAAACAATACAAGGACAGGCCTGGCATTCAGATTATAGTTAAGGCACCCGGCCATACAACTTTTAATCATAAAACACCTGATGCCGATAAACCGGAGCCTATCGCCTTCAGAATAATACGTTCCGATGAAAAATTAAATATCAATAATCTACAGCCGGAACCCATAAAATTCTCATTAAAAAAAGACAGTATTTATTCAGAACATCGCGACAGCTTAAAAATTAAACCATAGGTATTCACAGGTAAAAATTACAATAAACAACTCATAAATAATCTCTTCCGCTATTACAAAGCGGATTTTTTTTGCAAAAAAAGTTGCACATGTAATTTTTTACTCTACATTTGTAGAAATAACTCTAAAACTGTAGAGCAAATGCAATTAACAAAAACAGAAGAACAGCTAATGGAATTTTTGTGGAAGCAGGAAAAGGCATTCATGAAAGACCTGCTGGATGCTTTCCCCGACCCAAAGCCAGCCACCACCACTGTTGCTACATTATTAAAGCGCATGGCCGATAAAGGTTTTGTAGGCTACAAAGAATATGGTAAATCGAGAGAATATTTCCCGATGGTAGAAAAATCAGACTATTTCTCGAAACAGGTAAACGGAATGATTAAAAGCTTCTTCAACAACTCAGCAGCACAATTTGCCTCTTTCTTTACAAAAGAAACCGACATGAGTGCCGAAGAACTCGAAGAGCTGAGAAAGATTATAGATAAAGAGATTGCCAAAAAACAGCAATAAAAAACAATACGTCATAACAAACCAACCAAACCAATTATTATGACCGACTTCCTTTTTAAATCGACCCTTTCAATGGCCGTATTGCTCGGCCTCTACTATATTTTATTCGAAAGGGAAAAGATGCACTGTTTCAACAGGTTTTACCTGTTGGGTGCATTGGTGCTTGCGATTGCAGTACCCTTTATTACCGTGATAACTTACATACAGGAGATTCCGTCATCCAACGCTACTACTATTACTACTACAACGTCAGTCTCCAAAGCCTTAGCGGAACAGCCAACAGATTACCTATTTTATATTGGCTGTACCATATACTCCATCGTAACCATTACACTGGCAATTCGCTTTATCAGGAATATTATCTCATTTTTTAAAAGAGCCAACAGCAATCCCTCTGTCATAATGGGAAAGGCAAAATTGGTGTTATTAGAGGAAAAGATACTTCCGCATACCTTTCTTAATTACATTTTTGTGAATCTGGAAGAGTATGAAGCCAAAATGATTGAAGATGAATTATACACCCACGAACTTACCCATGTAAAGCAAAAACATACGTTTGACATTTTATTTATAGAAGCGCTTAAGATTGTATTTTGGTTCAATCCGCTGCTATACTGCTATAAAAAGGCCATACAGCTCAACCATGAGTTCCTGGCCGATGAAAAAGTAATAGATTCTACTGCCAACACCGTCTATTACCAAAAGCTGCTATTGGAAAAAGCCACTGTTGGCACAACTTTCTCCATGGCAAGCAACCTGACATTTTCCCTAACTAAAAAAAGATTCGTTATGATGACTAAAACAACCTCAACAGTAAAAGCAGGTTTTTTAAAACTAGCCATTGCTCCCGTTATTACTGCATTAATGATACTTCTATGTGTTGAGACTATAGCACAGGAAGCTTTAAGCAATATTCCGGATAAAAAACAAGAAACACCTGCGGCAAAAGACAAAAGAAGGGATACTTACTACGCCGGAGTACGAATGATAATTGAAGACAAAACACGCAAGATAACAATCGACAAACTTTACGAAGAGCTAACAATGGAACAAAAAAGAGAATACCTGTTTTATGTCCCGATAGCAAAAGTAAAAAAATCTCCAACAGGAAAAGAACTTGAAGAGTATAAAAACAAGTCGAAGTATGCCATTTGGATTGATGGTAAGAATGTAGACAATCTGGTTCTCAACAAATATAAGAATACTGATTTTGTATATGTAACAGGAAGCCCTGTATATAAAAACGCACAGACTAAACAGCATCCACAGCCTTTCCAGTTTAATTTATACACCAATGCCTACTTTGACAAAAATCTTAAGTATGAACATTTAAAATATCCATCAAAGGTTTTAAAATTAAGCGTAAGTAATGAGGACAAGAAAAAAACAGCTACTTCAAAACAAAAAAATCAGAATATCAAATCAGCATCTAGTACTTTCTTTGAAACCGATACAGTAACCAAAAAACAAACCAATAGAGACCAACAATTCTCGAATGCCTTGTCCGGCGTTCCAAGCGATAAAATCAAATCACTTTTGATTATCAAAAATGTAACACAGCTACAGGTTGATTCGCTAAAACAAGCCATGCCTTATGTGTACTTGTCCAACAATCCTAAAAATTATGGAAAAATATTTATAGAGTATACTGATGAAAATGGAAATCCTGCCAGGAAAAATTTTTTCGCCGAAGAGTAAAATACCATTATTAATCACTGAAGCGGAAGAATTAAAATTATAGCACAATTAAATTAAACAAGCCATGATTGAATCCCTTATAAAATCGACCGTAGCAATGGGAGTATTGCTTGGCCTCTACTACATTTTATTCGAAAAGGAAAAAATGCACCGTTTCAACAGGTTTTACCTGCTGAGCGCGTTAGTGTTTTCATTGGCCTTACCGCTTGTAATAATTCCGGTATATGTTGAGACTTTTACACCATCATTCCAAATATCCGGGACATCAGAGATGCTTATGTCCCCTCAAGTACCTTATAGCGCAGCTCACGGAACTGTATATAAGCCTGCAATAAATTACATCCCCTACATAATATGGAGCATTTACAGCATCTTTACCATACTGTTAGCAGTACGATTTACGATTAATGTTAGGCACTTTATAAAAAAGTCAGCAAAAAATGAAAAAATCCGTTACAATGGAGCGACTCTTATATTACTTGATGAAAAAACACTCCCCCATACTTTCCTGAATTACATTTTTGTGAATCAGGAAGAGTATGAAGCCAAAATGATTGAAGATGAATTATACACCCACGAACTTACCCATGTAAAGCAAAAACATACGTTTGACATTTTATTTATAGAAGCGCTTAAGATTGTATTTTGGTTCAATCCGCTGCTATACTGCTATAAAAAGGCCATACAGCTCAACCATGAGTTCCTGGCCGATGAAAAAGTAATAGATTCTACTGCCAACACCGTCTATTACCAGAAATTGCTATTGGACAAAGCCCATGTTGGCCGGACTTTCTCCATGGCAAGCAATCTTACTTTCTCACTAACTAAAAAAAGATTTATCATGATGACTAAAACAACCTCAACAACAAAAGCAGGTTTTATAAAACTAGCTATTCTCCCTGTAGTTATCGCATTAATGATGCTTTTATGTACAAAAACTATCGCACAGCAATCGGAGATGCCCAAATTAGAAGAATTGGAATTAAGCCCCGAAGCGGAAGCTAAACTGGAAAGATTCCGCATCTCCGAGGCCGAAGAAGCAGAATTGCGAAAAACAAACCCTGATATGTTCAGCGATGATCCTGCTGTGTATCTAAAAAACACACGATTCAAATTCATTGATAAAACCGGTAAAGAAACTATAAAGAATGGTTATGCCCAATTATCTGAAAAGGAAAAAGAAAAAGTAATGTTTTCGAAAAACTTACGGGGAATGGGATATCTGGAAATTCAGGAAACGCCCGAAGAAACAGACGCGGAGTTCCCAGGCGGTTATATGGCATTCACTAAATTTATATCAAACAATATAACTCTACCTGATGTAAAAAACGACATGACAATAAAATTGAAATACAGCTTTACCATAAAAACAGACGGGACACTGGATGATTTTAAAGTTTGTACAGAACCACAGGCTTTTGGTGACTTTCAGAATACTTTTGAAAAGCTTCAAAAAGAGGTTTTAGCTGCTATTGTAAAATCTCCTAAGTGGAAACCTGCCATGCGGAATGGAAAACCTATTAATGCCGGTATTGACTACCCATTTACCATTACATTAAAAGTTAAACCATAATCAACCATTTATATTATTAATTGTTAGTTTTTAGACGGGGGTATCACCTCTACTGCTAAACCAAAAGCTATGAGTGAGTTTCTATTAAAATCAACCCTGGCAATGGGAGTGTTGCTCGGCCTCTACTATATTTTATTCGAAAGGGAAAAAATGCACCGTTTCAACAGGTTTTACCTGCTGAGCGCGTTAGTGTTTTCATTGGCTTTACCACTAGTAACTATTCCGCTTTATGTTGAAGCGGAAGCATCACCACAAGCACTCCCTATGGAGCAGTCTCTGGAGTTCAGGGAACAGCAAATGCCCGAAAAAAATATTACGGCAGCAAAACCAAAGATTACGATAACATCAGTTTATGAAATAGCCGAACCAGCGCATACAAACTATTGGCCCTACACAGGCTGGGGATTGTATCTGACTGTAGCCACGATTCTTTGGATAAGGTTTATACTTAATATTCGGAGGTTTTACAAAAACAAACGAAACAGCCTGACTGTAAGTTACAAAGGCACAAGCCTGGTGTTATTAAGCCAGGATGTACTTCCGCATACTTTCCTGAACAATATATATGTGAGCAAAAATGAGTATGAAAACAAACTTATAGCCCCGGAGCTTTTTACGCATGAACTTACCCATGTTAAACAGTTTCACACCATTGACATCTTATTTATAGAAACACTTAAAACCATGTTTTGGTTTAATCCGCTACTCTACTTTTACAAAAAAGCGATACAGCTCAATCACGAATTCCTGGCTGATGAAAAAGTAATAGAATCTACTGCCAACACCGTCTATTACCAAAACCTGCTACTGGAAAAAGTCACCGTTGGCACGTCTTTTTCCCTGGCAAGCAGCCTTAATTTTTCACTAACTAAAAAAAGATTCATTATGATGACCAAAACAACCAACAAAACCAAAGCGGTACTCATGAAATTTGCAGTACTGCCCGCCATTACTGGTCTGCTTTACTTTTTAAGCACGGAGACCGTAGTGTTGGCCAAAACAAATAATCCCACTGTTCCTGAAGTAAAAATTGCACCCGAAGCCAGAATTGAAACCACTGCTACCAGTGAAGTATCAGGGGATAGCCTTGAGCAGCAAACTCCCGGCACTATACATGTAGTTCCAAACAATCCTGATACCGAAGCCAGAAAAAACGAATACTACAAAGGCGTCCGCATCATCATAGAAGATGCTTCAAAAGGTAAATACATAGATAAGCCTTATGAATTGCTTACAGCAGAAGAGAGGCATTACTATCTGCCTGATGCTCCGGAGAAAAAGGGTGAGGCAAAGGGAATTCAGGATGCTGACTATACTTATTCTCTTTATACAGAATATAATGAACAGGGCGGCCAATTTTTCTTAGATGACAAAAAAGTATCACGCGATGAAATCCTTAAACTGAAAAAAGAAGATATTGCCGCATTTGCAGCTAAATCTTCAGGGATGAGCATGGTGGATGGAAAACTAAAAGGAAACCATAAAAGCTTCTTTTATACGTATCCTTATTACAACAAATACCTAAAAAGCATTTATGACCATTATCCGGACAAAAGCCTGAAAATAATCATCACCGACAAAGCTGAGGATTATAAATCTGAATACAACGAAGAAGCAAAAGCTACCGGAAAGACAGAATTGCAGATAATGGAAGAAAGAGAGAAAAAGGATCTTGAAGCAACGCATTATCCCACTGTTGAAGAGAGGAAAAAGCAGCAGCGTAGTTTTTATCCCCGTTTCTCGGGAGGCAGTAAAGAATTTGATCAATACCTCGCCAATAACTTAAAACTTGCCGATGCGTTTAAAGATAAAAAACTGTCGATTCATTTTACCGTAAACACCAATGGCAAGCTATCGGATGTTTGGGTCGCAGGAGAAAAAGACGAACAGTTGCTAAACGAAGTAAAACGCGTAATTGAAAACTCGCCTGAATGGATTCCAATGCAGCAAAACGGAGTCGCATCGAAAGTAGGGGTTTCGGTTGACTTTCCTTCAAAATCGTAACCAACCAATTCATATTTATAATTTCTATTAGTTAAATCCTGAAATCCGCCTCTTAAGGGCGGATTTTTCTTACCATAAAACCGAACATATCAACAGGTTATACCATTATTTCAAAAAACGCGTTACCTTTGTAGACATCATCATCATCAAAAAACAAAATCATCATGTTAAAGCGTTTTTTCATCACCTGTTCAGGGGTCGATAAAGACCTCGTGTACAGCTGCTCTAATGGCGAGCAGAACAAATATGCCGGTATTGGCGCAACTGTTTTCTTTACAGCGCTAATGGCCTGGATAGCCGCATCCTACGCCCTTTACACCGTTTTTGACAACGCCTACATGGCTACCTTCTTCGGACTTGTCTGGGGCTTCCTTATCTTTAACCTTGACCGTTTCATCGTTTCTACTATCCGCAAGCGCGATAAGATCGGGCAGGAATTCATTCAGGCTACACCGCGTATCATCCTTGCGATGATCATTGCCATTGTAATATCCAAGCCGCTTGAGATAAAGATCTTCCAAAAGGAGATTGATACCGTGCTGCTGAAAGAGAAGAACACACTGGCGATGGCCAATAAAAAACAGGTTGCCAATTATTTTCAGGGCGACCTCACCAAAAACAAGGCTGAAGTTGACAGCCTGAAATCGGCTATCACTAAAAAGGAAAAAGAAGTAAACGACCTTTACAGCACCTACATTACCGAAGCTGAAGGTACTAAAGGCACATTGAAATTAGGCAAAGGCCCTGTATATGCCGAAAAACGCATTAAACACGATGCTGCCCTTGCCGAGCTTGAGGCACTCCGTAAAACCAATACGGCAAAAATAGCCGCAAAAGAAAAACAGGGTGAAACACTGCAGGCCGACCTTGATAAAAAAATTAACGAAACACAGCCGATAATTGATAGTTTTGACGGACTGATGGCACGTATCAATGCGCTTAACAAGCTGCCATGGTTGCCTTCATTCTTCATAATGCTGCTGTTCCTTGCAATAGAAACATCACCTATTATTGCCAAATTGCTTTCGCCGAAAGGGGAATATGACTTTAAACTCGAAGATGCCGAGATGGCGGTAAAAACCAACCTGTCTCAAAACAATTACCAAAGGGAATTGATGCGTTCTACCGATGCTGGTATCTATGACGATGTATATGCCGAGATAAGGGATGACCGCGGACTTTATACCTATAAGAAGAAAAAGGCCGTTGAGCTGCTCGAAATGCAGGCCGACAGTTTTTCTAACAAACAGAAGAATGTAATGTAAATATAAAGCCCTCGTAAAACGAGGGCTTTTCTTTTATAATCATCTCTACATTGCAGAGGGATCTATCTTTATGCTTAACCAGGAAGCTTCAAGTACAAGCTCATCATTTACATAAGCTTTGCCTTGCTGCTTTACCATTTTGGCGCTAAGCCTTACGTTTTTTATAATATACTTTAGTTGCTCATTATAATGAACACTTTTGAAAATTTGTACGGTCTCAATATGTGCCAATGCAAAAACACCTTCGGCTATGCCAAGCAGCCTTACGCCGGCTCCGCCGCACTGCGCAATCGATTCTAAAACTATAGTTCCCGGAATTATATCCGGCGGAAAGCTTCCTTTCAATACAGGATTTTCTGTATCGGTAAATGTTTGAATACCTATGATCTCTTCTGTGCTGACAGAAACAATTTCGTCAACAAACAAAAAAGGGACACGATGCGGAATAAGCTCTTCTATAGTTTTGGCCATGGCGTAATCTAATTACAGGTATGCCAGTATCTCCTTTTTAAAGGCATCATACTCACCCTGAAGAATCAGGCCGTTATCCAACAATTTTTTGTAGTTCTGAAGCTTATCAAATAATTCTTCTTTACTTAGCTCGCTAAGCGCTTTGTCCTTACTACTTCTCTCTTCGGCAACAGGTGCAGGCTCGCTATAAGCAGGCATTACAGGCTGTGGCAGTGGGCTGATGATTTCCGCAAAATCATTTACTTCTTCTGTTTCTACTTCCTCTATTTCTTCGATCTGCTCAACTTCTTCTACGTGAGGATGCTGTTCGGCCGATGGCTCTGCAAAGAACGTTTCAGGTTTGGCAGGTGCGCTGCCTTCTTTAAGTTCTTCAAGCTGTTCTTTAGCGAACGTATTTATTTTTCTTGCCTGTATCTTTGGGATATAGTCTATAGAAACAGTAAGATCGGTATTTGTGTTAAAGGAAAATTCAGAACCAAGAATATTTTCTTTTACGAAAGTTGCCGTAATGATATTCCAGCTAAAATCGGTAAAATCCATAGACAGGCCAAGGTTCTTTGGCTTGCATATTATGATCCTTTTATTGGTAAGCACTATGCTGTCAGGAAAAACAGTGATTGCCGGTTTTTTCTGAACACCAATATAGCCTATCTCTTCACCCCTCATCAGGATGTCGCTAAGTTTAGATGTGATCTTTTCAACCGCTTTAGGGTCCTGTTCTTCGTTCAGGAAATTTTTTATATGCTCTTTCATATTGTTTACAAAGTAATTACAGCCTCAAAGTTACAAAGCCGAATATTAATTTACTAATAAATTATTGTTGTTCGGTAATTTCTGCCTGAAGCTTTTTGGTAAGGCTTTTAAACACGAGCTCGTAGGAATGGTCTATAAGTTCCATTAATGTTTTCTGAGGCACATCGCCATCAATGGTAACAGTATTCCAGTGCACCTTACTCATGTGATAACCCGGTTCTATGGCTTCATATTGCGCACGCAGTTCCAAAGCCCTGTCAGGATCGCACTTCAGGTTAACCGAGGCCTCCCCTTTTTCCCATTGTGATAATGACGAAAGCGCAAACATCTTGCCACCCACCTTAAATACAAGAGTGTCTTCATCAAATGGAAAATGCTCTGTAACACCTTTTTTGGCAAGGCAGTAATCGTAAAATCCCTGTATATTCATTTTTTTTTAAGTTGCTTAGTTACTGAGGAACTTAGATTTTAGGTTTTCTTTCCAATTTCACCCAGATGGGTAAACTTAAATCCTTTTTCATATTTAAGCCCATAGCCAAACATCCGGTCCATAGACGAGTGAGAGAACAATATAACTCCGCTCAGCTGAATCGTTTCGTTAGCGAGATATACACCCAAAAGATATACACCAATGGCTAACGCTCTGTGATGTGCAATATTATAACACCACGCTCCCAACTTGTTACCTAAAACATAACCAAGCATAGAAAAATCAGGAACTAAAAGCAAAGTGGGAAACCACCACCATGCATAATCCAGTGTATTGAACAGGTAAATACCCAAGCCAAATAAAAGGGCTTCTTCCAGTTGTATCAGTTTTTTCATGACAGCTTATATAAAACCGGTTTACTTGGGCTGGCATCATTTTCAAAAGAAGCGATCTGCAGGTTCAGCAGGTAGCTGCCGTCTTCTACGACATCATTTACATATACCATTTCGGTAATGGTTGCATCATGTCGGGCATCGGCATTCAGGTTATGGATGTCTTTTACATTCCAAAAGGCTTTATGCGACACAAGCCTTCCTTCATCGCTTTCCCTGTCTACACTCGGCATATCTATAAGCAGATGCTTTATGCCGCATTCGCGGATGTAAGCAGCAGCACTCTCTTCAAGATAGGGCGGATTGGTATTGCTATAGTTTTTTGATTTCTTTTCTGCGTCATTAGGCAACGTACGGATCACAATCGCTTCGGGTAATTTCCCTTTAATCACAGCTTCTATCTGAGCCTTTGTAATAACAAAATCTTCTCCCTGTGCTTCCGGCTTTACCGATACCAACTCTGCCATAAAGAAGAATTGCTTCAGCGCCTGGTTAACGCTGTAAAAATCTCGTGTAATATGACCCAGGCATTCGGTATGCGTACCATGCCCATGCGGATTGAAGAATATATTATTGAAGTTGGTCGACGAGCCTTCACTTACCTTTCCTACCCAGTCGCCCATTTTTACAGGCTCTATTACAGGTTTGTCTATATACCACGCAATAGGATTGCTATCGGTATTAGATAGTGGAATTGAAATATCAATAGGTTGGGAAAGGTCAGCTGAAAATGCTGTCCCGTTATGTTGTATGGTTATTTTCATTTAGACTGTGGTTTCAGTCCAAATTTATAAAAAACAGGTCAGACGCAATGCCATCGGCCAAAAACTTTCCTTCACGGGTTGTTTTAATGATACCGTTTTCATTTACCAGCAACCCCTGCTCTATAAACTTAGCGGCTTCGTTGCTTAAATAATTACTGAAGAGCTTACCCAATTCGTCATGTACCCTTTGTACCGATACACCCCAAATGGTGCGCAATCCTGTCATGACATATTCGTTATAACGGTCGGCAGGGGTTAGTTTTTCGGTTTCAGCCGGGAGCATGTCCTCTTCGATTCCTTTAAGGTAAAGCGCATTGTTGGCAATGTTCCAGCTACGGTGTATACCATCATAGCTATGTGCCGAAGGGCCAATCCCTATGTATTTCTTCCCGAGCCAGTAAGCTGTATTGTTTTTAGAAAAATAGCCTTCTTTGCCAAAGTTAGAGAGTTCATAATGCACAAAACCATAAGCCTGAAGCACATCTACAAGAAGCAAAAAATGTTCGTGAGAAACTTCCTCGCTTGGCGCGGCAATCTCTCCTTTTTTTACGAATTTATCCAGTGCGGTCTTAGGCTCTACCGTGAGTGCATAGCTTGAAATATGAGGCACACCAAACGACAAGGCCTTATTTACATTATGCAGCCAGCGTTCATTTGTCATTCCCGGAACACCATATATAAGATCGATAGAAATATTGTTGAAATATTTAACCGCTTCCGTAAGGCAGGCTTCCGCTTCAAGGGCGTTATGGGCACGATTCATCATTTTAAGGTCGTCTTCAAAAAACGATTGTATACCGATACTCAGCCTGTTGACGGGACTTTTTGCCAATTCGATTATTCGATCATTGGAAAGATCATCAGGGTTTGCTTCAAGGGTAATCTCGGGATTCGCACCTACCGAATAATTTTGGTAAACTGTATTTATCAGCAGTTCTATCTCTTCGTTAGAAAGTACAGAAGGTGTACCTCCTCCAAAATAGATTGTCTCAACGGTTTCATTGGCAAATTCATTTTTGCGCATGACAATTTCTTTGGCTAAAGCCAAAACCATGTCGTCTTTCTTTTTCATGGATGTAGAAAAATGAAAGTCACAATAGTGGCATGCCTGCCTGCAAAAAGGAATATGAATGTAGATGCCTGCCATGATAATTACCGGATAGTGCCTATTTTATTCTGCCTTCATTCTGTTTCACGAAACTGTCCCAACCGCTATAGCTCTTACCTGCAACAATCTTACCCGAGTTAAAGAAATGGCATACTGCAGCAGCAAGTCCATCGGTACTGTCGAGATTTTTGGGAAGCTCCTTTAAGCCTAACAATTGCTGAAGCATTTTTGCCACCTGTTCTTTACTTGCATTACCATTTCCGGTAATCGCCATTTTTATTTTCTTGGGTTCATATTCTGTAATAGGAATCTGGCGCGAAAGTCCTGCCGCCATGGCAACTCCCTGTGCCCTGCCCAGTTTTAGCATAGACTGTACGTTCTTGCCAAAGAAAGGCGCTTCAATAGCGATTTCATCGGGATGGTGTGTTTCTATAAGCTCAATAGTACGCTCAAATATTATCCTCAGCTTTACATAATGGTCGTCATACTTGCTAAGCTGAAGTTCATTCAGCTGAAGGAATTCCATCTTTTTATTAATGACCTTTATAAGGCCGAAACCCATAATGGTCGTACCCGGATCTATCCCTAATATAATGCGTTCGTTTGCCAATGTATTTTCTTTACTTTTGCAGCATGTCAGCCACACGCAAAGCTAAACAATTCCTCGTTGCCTTTATCAAACTTTTGATCGTAGGCGGAGCCTTTTATTTTATCTATGACAGGCTTGCCAATAATGACCAACTGGACATGGATCGCTTTATCAGGTTAATCAACCGGGAAGACATCAACTGGTTCCTGTTCCCTTTGCTTGCCTTAACCGTTTTAAACCGTTTTCTGGAAATTTTAAAATGGCAAAACCTGGTATCCTGGTTTCATCCCATATCATTGGGTAAATCGGCAGCGCAGGTACTCGCAGCGGTTACAGTTGCATTGTTTACACCAAACGGCATAGGCGAATATGCTGCAAAAGCGATGTATTTTAAAAAAGAAGAAACCGGCGAGATCATATTCCTTAACCTTGTCTGCAACGGAATCCAGCTTATTATTGCCGTTGTAGCCGGCATTGCAGGATTACTGTATTTCAATTATACCTATCCGGCCGTCTCGGGAAATCTGGCATTAGCCATTGTCGCAGGAATTACGATAACTACCCTATTGTTGTTTTCGGCAAGGAAGATTACCATAAAAGGGTATTCACTACAAAGGCTGGGCGAAAAACTGAATGATATCCCTAAAAGCATCCACCGCAAAAACATTGTGCTGGCATTGTTCCGCTATCTTGCGATTGTACATCAATACTATATTCTATTTTTATTATTCAATGTTCAATTGCCCTACTTCCTTTTATTGGCTACTATAGCAGCCACTTATTTTCTGGGCTCTTCACTACCAAGCTTCCAGTTCCTTGACTTTGCAGTAAAAGGCAGTGTGGCTGTATTTTTCTTTGGGATACTTGGAGTCAATGAATGGATCGTAGTATTTATAGCAACACTTATATGGCTGCTCAATACAGTACTGCCTGTAACCATAGGCAGCTATTTTGTATTCACTTTTAAATCGGGAAGAAAAACAGAAGAAGTTTCTACTGTTTCACATCAAGGATAACGGGCAGTATAAATTGTGTAGTTACTGGCACACCTTCCTTTTGAGCCGGCTCAACAGCAGGAAAATTTACCAGTCGCGCTTTAATGAGGCTGTCAATTTTTGCCATGTTGTAATTGGCTTCCCCTGGCAACTGTGGTTCAAACCTTAACGAAGCATTAGAAAAAACAGTTACCTTAACCTGAATGGTGTCCATTTCGGGATAGAGCAATGCAAGCGTATCAATATCCAGTTTGTTTTGAATGAGAAGGGTCATCTGAGCAAAAAAGCAGTCTTTTCTCAACTCTTTATCCATTATGGCATCACATTCGGCTATCGAGGGATAGCTGCTTACCTCTTTCCAGTTTATTTCTTTGAGGCGCTTTTGCAACAATTCTTCCTCATTAGGCACCTGACCATCAAAGAAACGGCATGAGCAAAGAAAAACGAGAAAAGATAAAGCCGCAATTTTTTTCATTCAGCAGAAGTAAGCATATGTGGTAAAGCCCAAAAATAAGGAAAAAAAATTTAAGTATATTTGGAGATATATTAAAGAAAAACCAAATACCTAACATAATCAACCAAACGCTTTGAAATTTATTGCCCTACTACTCTCCCTTTTATTATTAGCCGGATATGCCTATGTCGTTTTTAAGTTTTCTACCGAGCTGATTAAGATAGTTGCTACAATAAAAAACAAGCCCCTAAGAATTATTTACAGCACAAGCTTTTTGCTTCCCGGCCTTGCATTGTTCTTTTTATTAAACGAAGAAAGATTTATTTACTTCTGGGACTATTCCGGCTATTGGCATGGAGCAATAACATTTCATAATAATTTTTTTGACAATCCTTTCAGGGCCTTGATTGGAGTTTACACGTCTATAAAACATGACATCTATAACTCATCTCCTAACCTGCTCCCTGTCGCTGTCAATCATTTCCTCGGATTAAACTTCAATAGCTATGTGTTTTCCGTATATCTCGTCTATTTAGTACCTTTTTCATTGGTATTCTCTTCGATAATAATACGACTGAACCCTGATACCAATATAAAATTCAAGCTTGCGCTTCCGTTTTTTATCCTTTGCTTCACTCCCTGCCTTATACCTATCCGATATGGATTCCTTGACATTGCCGGACTGATTTACGTAGCAATTGCAATGTTACTATTAACAAGAAGCAATTATTACAGGGAACTGAATGTGAAAAATGCAATTGTTTCAGGAGTAGTGCTGTTGTTGCTTATTTTTACCCGCAGATGGTATTCGTTTTGGTTTGTAGCCTACTTTATTGCTGTTTTTACAGTAAATCTTATCGTCGCAATAAAAAGGAAAAACCGCAAAATCATTATAAACACCTGCATTAATCTTGCCATTTCGGGCAGCACTGCAGTTGTCATAATGCTGGTATTCTTTTACCCGTTTTTTGAAATGACAGTTTTAAAAGACTATAAAGATATTTATTCTGCCTACAGGTCATCAAGCTATATGCACCAATTAGATAACTTTAAGCATTTTTTCGGCCTACTTATTATCATCATTGCAATAGCAGGAATATTTCTTTCCATTAAAAAGCATAAATCACTTACCGCCTTCTTTATAACAGGATCAATAATAATCATTTTTCTTTTTATCAGAGTTAACGATTTTGGCGGACTTCAGCACTACTATTTGCTTGTTCCTTTCTTCCTGTATTTTTTCCTGCAGACTGCCGCTTTTTTTTCAAACAGAAAATATATCCTCGCCTCTCTGTTTGCGCTATTGCTCGTAAATAATTATTTTGTATTTGCTCTTAATCCTACGACCACAACACATGTTTTTTCAAACATTCAAGGAAAAGCATTTTTCAGGACGGATTATGATCAGATCGAAAAGATCTCTAACCGAATAATAGAACTTCAGAACTCGGGAGAGTATGTATATATCGTAGCCAGCGGAACAACGCTGAACGAAGATATAATTAAGAATATTAAGCTTCCTGACATCAGCAACCCTATATTCAAGATGCTGAATACCCAGCACGTAGATAAACGTGACAGATTTCCTAACACTCTTTTCCTTGCAGATTACATCATAACAACATCTCCTGATGAGATACATCTGGGCGCCGAAAATCAGCAAGTGGTAGTCTACTTTAACAACGCCATTATGAATGGCTACCTAAAGCATCATTACGAAAAAGTAGAAGAATTCCCTCTTATAAACAACATGAAGGCTTTCCTGATGAAAAGAACCTCATCGCTAAGCAATGCAGAAATACAAACCATGCACGACTATTTCAAAAAGGCATATCCGGAATATGAACAGATGTATGACGTTAACAGAAGTATGCTAAAAATATGTGACATCAATGTTGGCAACGGATATGGGATGGCAAATTTTGAAAATGAGAACACAATCAACCTGTGCCCGGGATCAGAAAGACCGAGCGAGATGAGCTTCATGTTTGATGAGAATGACAAAACCCTGAGCTTCACAGCAACATTCAACAATAAAGAAACTCTTGTAAGGGAATGTAATTCGGAAAAAGATGGTGAAGTTAATCTTATCATCAAAGAAAATGGAAACGTTATAAAAACCATATACCTTACCCATAAGCAAGACGAAAAGATAACACTTGATGTTTCAGGTAAGAAAAAAATAACCATTACGGTTGATAAAGGTAAAAACGAAGATTACTGCGATTGGTTTAGAATAATTGATTTTCACATCAAATAACGAAAACATCCTAAGAAAAACTTTAAAATATTTTAAGAACGCCCCGCAATTGCAGGGCGTTCTTAATTATAGGACCTTATTTCGGGCTTTTGCCAATACTAATAACCTTATCTGTATTTAGCTGTTCGATAAATGTTTCGTCATGCGACACTACAATCAGTGCCCCTTTATACTCTTTTACGGCCGTTGTAAGGATTTCGATATTCTGAATATCAAGATTGTTTGTAGGCTCATCTAAAATAATAACATCTGGCGGTCGGCTATCAATAGTAAGGCAGCAAAGCATCAGGCGCATCCTTTCGCCACCACTAAGGGCTCTGCACGGCTTATCCCAGGTCCCTTTCCCAAACAAAAAGCGATTAAGCCTCATTTTTATATCGTGTTCCTGCATTCCGGAAACATTAAATTGCTGCGCCTGTTCATAAACCGTAAGCCTGCTATCAATCAGGGAATAATCCTGGTCAATATATACCGCTTTAGTAAGATTACTGCTCACTTTGCCCATAGAAGGCTTCATTGCGCCAATTATGATTTTTATAAGAGTGGTCTTTCCTGAACCGTTCTCCCCTTTCAAAAGAATGCGTTCTCCGCTCATAATTTTAAAGCTCAGGGCTTTTTCCCAAATGGGATTAATCCCATAACTGAAATTCACCTCATCCGCAGAAAACAGAACTTTGCCTTTATGCAAACCAGAATCATCAAAACCAAGCTTCATCTTATCAATATCCGGGCGACCGGTTCTCAATTCCTGCAGTTCCTGAGTTATCCCGCCTATTCGCTCCTCATGAACATCTTTCATCTTCGATGTACTGTTCTCGGCCTTATTCCGCATAGTATTCATCATAATACGCGCAACACCGGACTTTTCCTGCTTTCCTTTGCCTCGGGCATCCAGTTTTTGCTGTTTCTCTATTGTTTCACGTTCTTTTTCTTTTGCTGCTTTAAGCTCTTTTTCTTTTGAGTGTATGTTTTGGCTCAGGGCATTTTGTTCGGTTTGCTTTTGTTCTGAATAAAAGTCATAGTTACCCCCGTAGGTTTTTATACCAATCCTGCTTAGTTCACAGATTGCATTTAACAGATTAAGCAATTTCCTGTCATGGCTAACAACTACGAGCGTAGCATTTGTTTGCTGTATAAAATCGTATAATAACTGCCTTCCCGAAGCATCAAGATGGTTACTGGGTTCATCCATCAACACCATGTCCGGTTGATGAATGGCAATCCCTGCAAGAAACACCTTTGTTTTCTGTCCGCCACTAAGGGAAGCCATCGTCTGATTTAAATCCAATCCGTCGAGTTCCCAATGTGACAGTGCCTGAGAGCAGCGCTCTTCGACCGACCAGTCGTCTTCCAGCCATTCAAAATTTTGTTCGGAAGTGTTCCCACTCAAAATCTCTTTAAGCGCGATAAGTTTCTTGTCTACTTTTAAAGCCTGCCCAATAGTAAGGCGGTTGTATTGCCCGAAAACCTGCGGAATAAGATAAGGTACGGCGTCAACAGACTTAAGTCCGCCTGAAGGCTCTAAATTACCTGCAATGATATTTAATAATGTAGATTTTCCGCTGCCATTATTACCTGCCAAAGCAATCTTCTGGTAACGGTTTACGGTTAAATTAAGCGATGAGAATAACAGATCCTTATTAGGATGGATATATGAAATGTTTTGTAGCGTAATCATAATTTATTTCTAAAGTTTACACAATGAACCTGCACCGCCGGTGCGGTTCGTTATTGAATATTCCGAGAAAAAATTATTTTTTACATTTCTATATCTTCAGATTTGTGTTGCAAATATATATTATTTGCGTGACAAGGAATTAAAACCGTACAGTACTTAAATCAAAAAAGCCCTCCAATCTAATGGAAAGCTTCTCATTCGGTCTAACTACTAAACCGTGTTAAGCCCGAAGCTTAACGTAAACAACACAACTGCTTTAAATATTTTAGGCGAAAAAAGCCCCGCATTATGCGAGGCTGTTTCTCCTTTACTGGCGGTCTGGACGGGACTCGAACCCGCGACCCCATGCGTGACAGGCATGTATTCTAACCAACTGAACTACCAAACCAGCGTTCTTAATGTCCCTCTCAACTCGCGTTGTTTGTTTCATTATTACGAGTGCAAATATACGGCTGTTTTTGATATCTGCAAGTGTTTTCAAAATAATTTTTAGATTATTTTTTCATCAATTATCCAAACTTTTGTTTCTCAACAAGGTAGGTCGTTAAAATTTTTTCAAATTTTTCATCCACCGAAACCGGAACATACTTGATTTTATACTGCATGCAGGTTTCAGCAACTTTTTTAAAGTAATTATCGGCCAGTTTTTCGTACTCTTCCTTTACATTTTCGGCAAAAAGGTTCACTTCCTCCCCCGATTCCAGGTCAATAAACTTCCTAGGGGCATTATCAAAGTCAAAATTAAGCTCCGTTTTTTTATCGATCACATGAAAAAGCACTACTTTATGCTTGTTGTGCTTTAAATGCTGAAGCGCATTAAACAGCGCTTCGTCATTTCCGGGCTGAAACATATCAGTAAATAATATGATCATGGAACGGCGGTGCATCTTTTGGGCAATCTGGTGCAAAAAGGTAGTCGTATCGGTCGCTTTGCTTCGTCCTGGCGACTCCAGTACACTTTCTAGCTTATTCAGCAGCATCCTGTGATGCCTGCCACTACCCTTTTCGGGCGCATAAAACTCATAACTGTCAGAGTATACACTCAGGCCAACAGCATCTCGCTGGTGCTTTAAAAGCTCCATAAGTACCGCAGATGCCAGAACCGAGAAACCTATCTTATTTTCATAGAACTGCTGCCCCGCTTTTAGCTTAGGATAATGCATCGACGATGAGTTATCTATAATGATATGGCATCGCAGGTTGGTTTCTTCTTCATAGCGCTTGGTATACAACCTGTCGGTACGGGCATACAGCTTCCAGTCCATGTGCCTGGTGCTTTCTCCTGCATTATATACCTTATGCTCTGCAAACTCTGAGGAGAACCCGTGAAACGGACTCTTATGCATCCCCGAGATAAAACCTTCCACGATTTGGTTGGCTAACAATTCGAGATGCGAAAAACTGGATATCTTTTCTAATTGGCCTTCTATATTCATAAACCAAATGTAACGAAAAAAAGATTTCTATTAAAGATCGGCTCTTAAACCAAAATATAAGGCATGATCTTTATAAGCTGAGTTACTAAACACGGTATTGAGTTCATAGTTCGCAAAAAGGCTAAGGCTACCAAACCCAACATAACCCTTTAGCCCGTAAACAAATTTTTCGACGTTGTAATCCTGACGGGTCTTTACTTTTATATCTTTTCCCTCATCAACATACTTCATCCACTGCATGGCTCCGGCATTAAACCCGGCAAAACCCCCAATTCCTACTTTAAAACTTGTAGAGGTATCATACCTGAAATAATCTTTATATTCCTTTTTCTTTGAAGGCCCGAATTCTAATAAAACAGGGAAAACTATATTACTGATCACAAATCTGTTCCATTTTACCTGATCAGGAAAAACCTCAAGGCTGGTATAGCCGTTGTCATTTACAAAATACTTATTGCCTTTTGGGCTTAGCTGATTTTGCTGATAGGAAACACCATAAGCTAACCTCCAGTAATTAGACTCCTTTAGCAAACGCGTGCGAAAAGTAAAACCAAGTTCAGCATAGCCGTTTTTTCCAAATTTGTACAAACCTCCCAAATCTACACCATCGCCGGTTGTTCCGCCAAATCCAAGTGCGAAGACCATATCAGTATAAGTACGCTTATCATATTTGGGTTTTTTGTCAGACCCCGCATAACTGATCCCTAACAAAAAACTTCCTTTATCGTCTGTTGTATTCCCAAAACCCACTTCTACATAACCCGTTGGATTAGGCTGGTAATCATATATAACATCCCTATTAATAAGTGCAATCTGGCTTTCCACAATAGCCATTTTATCATCGATATTCAGTGCCGTTATCTTTGCGGCTTCCTGTTTTAATGCCGTAGCTTTTTCCTGGGTTATTTCTCCTTTCTCAAGCCTTTTGTCTATTTTTTCGATTATTTTTTTAAGTTCGAACTTTTCAGCTTCAGCGATACTCTGTTTTTCAAGCTCGAAAGCTTCAAGTCTCCGCTTTTTAATCTCTTCGTAGTATGCATGATCATAATCATTCCACCACGACATCTTTTTTTCAGTAGAAGACTGCAAAAGAGGGCTGTTTTCAATCTGGGCGTTAACTTTGGGCAAAAAAATCCCTGTCGCCACAAAGGCGATGCATAATAAGGTTTGTTTCATAATTAAAAGATTGGGTGTTGTTAGTCTTTTACGGCAAAGCGTATCTTTTTATTCTTAAGCGAAAATATACTCATTGCCTTTTCGCGGTAGTATTCATTCATTTCCCCTTCAACTTCTTTTAGAAGGGCAGTATTATCTGTAGGTTTAGACAAAATTTTATCGGCTGCCACATCTTTTACAGCATTTTTAAGCAGATAGTCTACTTCCTGCTCATAAAGCTGTTCTTTAGTAAGCACTCTTTTTTCCTGTAGGGTAACACCTGCAAGGGTCGGGCTTTCTGCTGGCTCAACCTCATTATAAGCCCCTGTGATTGTCGCGACTTCATCTTTACGAATATCAGAACCTGTATACCTCTCAACTTCATAAGAAGTCGCTATTTCCATTTGCTTTGGTAGCACTCCGGTTTCGGGCTCAGCGTCAGGAGTTATTACATCAAACGTTTCATTTTGAGCACCCGTGGTTACTATTTGTGGTTTAACCTTTACATCATTGTTATTCTCCAACATAAAGTAATAACTTCCAAAAAGCATTAACAGCACAATCGACGCAGCATAATATATATATGTCCTTTTTTTCTTCTTTTTATCTTTACCCTGCTCACGGTTGCGAACAATGCGATCCCAAGCCTGCCCACTCGGGGTAATGCTTCTATTGCCAAGCTTATCGGCAAGCTGCTGTTCAAGGTTATTTCTATCTTTCATTTTCCATTCTCTTTAGCGATCCCAATTGTTCCTGTAGTTGCTTTCGCGCCTTAAACAATTGCGATTTCGATGTATTTTCACTTATCCCCAGCATTTCAGCTATTTCTTTATGGCTGTACCCCTCAACTGCAAACATCACCAATACGGTCCGGTAGCCTTCCGGCAGCCTGTCTATGAGCAACTGCAGCAAATCGGCATCAATATCGATATCATTGGTGCTAACAGGCGGCATTTCGGCTGTTTCAATGTCTTCAAAATAAAGCTGGGTTCGGCTCCTTAAAAAGTCAATAGCCTCCCTTACCATAATTCTTCTGAGCCAGCCTTCAAAACTGCCTTCGAACCTAAATTTTGCCAAATTATCAAGCGCACGGGTAAAACCCTGAATCATTACATCCTCGGCATAATGAAGGTCTTTAATATACATCCGGCATACGCCAAGCATTTTTGCGGCATAGCGGTCATACAGCTGCCTTTCGGCACGGCTGTCTCCCTGCTGGATCTTTTTGACAATAACTTCATCAGAAGCATGTAACCTGATTATTTTCAAATTGGTTAAAGTTGGTTTGTTTTTATAAGACGGATAATTTTTATTTAAAGTTGCCTGAAGCTTAAATTATTTTCCATTTTTCTTACTTACACCCAAATGTAAATAAAAAACCACACAATGATTTGTGTGGTTTTACGCTTTATTTTATTGATATTAGTACAGTTTACCTGCACTGGAAGGGCTAAACGATTTTAACTCATCAAAACGGTTTTCTTTTACCTTCTGCACCCATTCCGGATCCTGAAGAAGGGAACGCCCTACAGCTACTAAGTCAAAATCACCACGCTCATATCTGCGTAACAACTCGCTCAGGTCAGTAGTATCTGCTCCTTTTCCTTCGCCAAAGAATTCCATGAAATCACCACTCAGCCCTACCGACCCTACTGTAATCGTTGGTTTACCCGTAATCTTTTTTAGCCAGCCAGCAAAATTCAGGTCGCTTCCATCAAACTCGTTTTCCCAGTACCTGCGCTGCGAACCGTGAAAGATATCTACTCCGGCTTCGGCTAAAGGCAATACCCAGTCCTCAAGCTCTTTTGGGTTGTGTGCCAGTTTTGCGGTATAATCCTGTTGTTTCCATTGCGACAGCCTCATAATAACCGTAAAGTCATCACCCACGGCCCTGCGTATAGCTTTTACAACCTCAA
Source organism: Flavobacterium hauense (assembly GCF_054457175.1). Taxonomy (NCBI): domain Bacteria; kingdom Pseudomonadati; phylum Bacteroidota; class Flavobacteriia; order Flavobacteriales; family Flavobacteriaceae; genus Flavobacterium; species Flavobacterium hauense. The sequence goes on along the minus strand of NZ_JBTKVX010000002.1, from coordinate 222,273 downwards.
CCCCAAAACGAGCCCTCTCCTCAATACCTTTTCCACCATAGTCATCAGTACGGCTGTTAGTCCCTTCCCAAAAGAACTGGTCAATAAGATATCCGTGTGCGGCATGTATCTCCAATGCATCAAAGCCAAGATCTTTAGCATTCTTTGCTGCGCTGGCAAAGGCCGCTATAGTATCTTCTATATCTTTTAATGTCATCGTTTCCGGACTTTCCAGAGGAGACGAAGGCCTCCACTCCCCTGCAACTGTATTTCCTACATGCCATATTTGCGGAGCGATAGCGCCTCCTTCGGCATGCACACCATTTACTACACGGTTCCATCCGTCCAGGGCTTCATTACCATAGAAGTCCGGGATGTCTTTCATATTCTTAGAGGCTGGCCGGCCAATTACCGTACCTTCTGTAAGAATCAGCCCCACTCCGGCGGCTGCCCTTCGGGAATAATATTCAGCTACCTGTTGTGTAGGCACGCCATCCGGCGAAAAAGCCCTAGTCATAGGTGCCATTACAAATCTGTTCTTTAAATTCAGGCTTTTATATTGAAACGGGGTAAATAGCGATTCGAAATTCATAGTATGAAATTTAGGTTTTATTAGAGACAGCAATTGGCCGTCAATTATTTATATTTTGGAAATACAAAGTAACGCATAATAGTTTACTTTTGTAACCAATGATAGTATATACTGGTAACCTATAAGTAACCTGAAATGAAAAATGATGTTTTTAGATATAGCGCATGCCCTATGCACCGCGCAATGTCTATAATGGGCTCAAGATGGAAGCCTATTATTATATATGCACTGCGCAGCCGAAAAGCACGTTTTGGCCAGCTGCATGCAGCCATTGGCACCATATCAAAAAAGGTGCTTACCTCATCTTTAAAAGAACTGGAGACCGATGGTATTTTACTTCGTGAAGAGTTTAAGGAACTTCCGCCAAGGGTAGAATACACACTAACAGAAAAAGGACAAAGTCTTGTGCCCATAATCATTGATCTCGCTAAATGGGATAACAAGCATTATGAGCAAAAAGTATCCCTGAAGGAAGTAGAAACCGTAAATATAGAATAAGAACTATTCTTGTTTATCTTTATAAAGCATATCGACTAAAGATGTCAATGCCGTTTTTATGGCATCTTTACCTTCTTCTTTAGCAGGATCTATGCCACAAAAGGTGCTATTGCTTGCGCCGGAATACATGTTCAGGTAGTAAGCCCCAGAAATAAGGATTGCCATCGAAGCACGAAAATTCACAGCCTTATCCCCAAAAAAAGGGTCAGTGATATTTTTAAGCAACACTTCGCCCGCTATTTCACGCTCGTCGGCTAAATTTTGTAATGATTTTCTCTTTTCAGACAGGCCCCATAACAGAATCTTCTGAAACTCTTTGTTAGAAGCTACATAGTCATACTGCTGCAACAGCATTTGCTTTGTAAATTCCTGCCCGCCATCGGTAATCACTGGTGGGGCATTCTCCTCCTTTACATTGCTCCAAAAATCAATTGACACCAAATACTGGTCAACAAGCTGATCCCTGCCGCCAAAGTATTTATAGATAAGCTTTTTGTCAAGTCCTGCCGTAGCAGCTATGTCGTTTACTTTGAGAGCCGAAAAGCCCTTCGCCTGCAGGAGTTTACCAATCGCATTTAGAAAGCGCTGCTTGCTCTTTTCTTTATCCCTTACCTGAATATTTTGCTTCTTCTCTGTCATTGCTAAAATATTTTAAACAAAAATAATCATAAATAAGTCACCATTTAGTGACTTTTATTATATTTGCAGCATCAATCAAAAAAGGAACTGCAGCTTTAATTAAAATTAAACTTAAAATGTTCTTTTTATAATTCCTGGTTCATATTTAAAAAGGGTTAGTTCATTTTTATTTCGCACCATTGATTAACCAACCAACAACAAAAAAGCCCACAATATTGTGGGCTTTTTTACTTTATTGTCAGCTTATTATATTAAAGCATCGATAGCGTCTGTATACGTCTTTTTAGGAGCAACACCTACCTGACGGCCTACTACTTCTCCGTTTTGGAAAACCAATACCGTAGGGATGTTCCTTACACCATATTTAGCAGCAAATTCCTGGTTAGCATCTACATCAACTTTACCAACTACAGCTTTACCTTCGTATTCTGAGCTGATTTCGTCAATGATCGGTCCTACCATACGACATGGTCCACACCATGCTGCCCAAAAGTCTACCATTACAGGTTTGTCTGATTTTAATACTACTTCATCAAAAGTAGCATCTGTGATTGCTTGTGCCATTATATTTTTTCTTTTTAGATTAACTTTAGGGAACAAATTTACATATTAATATCAATTATTCTGTTAAAGATATATTAGATTTACCTATATGCTCATAGAGGCAATTTATTAGGAAATTTAATTCAGCTTAAAATTCACCTGAAGCTTTTCAAGCTCCTGCAATAACTCATTGCTAATCTTAACCTTAAGCTTACGGCTGGGCATGCTAACTTTAGTCACCACCTGTATATCTTCCACATCGGCAACTACCGGATCAGACACCTCAGCATCCAGCTCATCACCATCTTCAGAGACTTCTTTTACCGGAGCTGCATTGGCTATCTCTACTTTTTTAAGCACTTTTTTTAGTTCCATAACCTCAAACGTTACGGTATTATCGCCCGTGTTATTCCTGAACAACTCACTAAGCGATGCTATCAGCTGCTCCTTCAGTTCGGTAATATTAAATTGTATGATCAGCTTTTTGGCAAATGTGGTCAGTACATCCTGTAGGTATTGTATTGCAATGAATTGTAGCCTTGGCTCTCCCTTTTTGCCCTCGGCATTGGTCCAGCCTTCTTTAACCAACACTTTCATAAAGGTGAAATTATTACCGATAAGGAAATGCCTGAACTTTAAATACTCCTCTCCATATATCCTGAACTCATAACTCTCATCATAGCCTTCAAGCATGAATGATGCCCATCCTTTACCATTCTTGGCTACCCTGTGCTGCACATTCGAAATGATACCCCCAAAGCTCAGGTTTTTGGTAACATGCTGCTCCAGATTTTTAAGTGCTTCAAGCTTTGCGTTGCAGAAGTATTTCATTTCGAACTTATAATCATCCAGCGGATGGCCCGATATGTAAATCCCGACTACCTCTTTCTCTTTGGCAAGCTTTTCCATAGTGCTCCATTCTTCACATGGTGGCACTACAGGTTCCGGTATCTGTACCTCACTGGCTTCACCAAACAGACTCACCTGCGATGAGTTCTCATTCTCCTGGAATTTAGAACCATAACGCACAGCTTTTTCCAGGAACGAGATATTCTCACTCGAATCCATGTGAAAGTACTGTGCCCTGTGGGTTGCCATAAAACAATCAAACCCACCGGCAAGCGCAAGGTTTTCAAATGCTTTTTTATTGGCTGCACGCAGGTCAATACGCTTGGCAAGGTCAAATATCGATTTGTAGGTTGCATCCTTCCTGTTGGCAACAATGGTTTCCACAGCTCCGGCACCCACACCTTTAATAGCACCCATACCAAAACGTACCGCACCATGGTCGTTTACGGTAAACTTATAGTACGACTCATTAACATCCGGACCTAAAACTTCAAGCCCCATTCGCTTACATTCCTCCATAAAGAAGGTAACCTGCTTAATGTCGTTCATGTTGTTCGAAAGTACTGCCGCCATATACTCAGCCGGATAATGCGCTTTAAGGTAAGCCGTTTGATAGGCCACCCAGGCATAACAGGTAGAGTGCGACTTATTGAAGGCATAACTCGCAAATGCCTCCCAGTCTTTCCATATTTTTTCGAGTACGGTAGCATCATGACCCTTTTCAGAAGCCTGCGCAACGAATTTGGGTTTCATTTTGTCCAGTACATCCTTTTGCTTTTTACCCATCGCTTTACGCAGTACGTCGGCCTCACCTTTAGTAAAGCCCGCCAGCTTTTGCGACAGTAGCATCACCTGCTCCTGATATACCGTAATACCATAGGTTTCCTTTAGGTATTCTTCACAGGCATCAAGGTCATATTTTATTTCTTCCTCTCCGTTTTTCCTTCGAACGAAACTCGGGATATACTCCAAAGGCCCCGGACGGTATAATGCATTCATGGCGATAAGATCGGCAAATACAGTAGGCTTCAGGTCCTTCATGTATTTTTGCATACCGGGCGACTCGTACTGGAACACCCCTACGGTCTCACCGCGTTGAAAAAGCTCATAGGTCTTTACATCATCTATTGGGAATGACTCCGGATCAAGGTCAATATTATGCTTGTATTTTACCAGCTTAACGGTATCCTTGATCAGCGTAAGGGTCTTCAGACCCAGGAAGTCCATCTTAAGTAGTCCGGCACTTTCTACCACCGAGTTATCAAACTGGGTAACATACAGCTCAGAATCCTTAGCCAGGGATACAGGAACGAAATTGGTAATATCATCAGGCGTAATGATCACACCACAGGCATGAATACCCGTATTACGCAATGATCCTTCAAGAACTTTTGCCTGCTGGATGGTTTCACCGGTAAGGTCGCCACCATCGGCCATGGCAATAAGCTCTAAAACCTTTTCATACTCCTCGGCACGCAATGCACTTTTAAGCGCATTGGCATCAAGGGAGAATATTTTGGCCAGCTTAAGGTTAGGGATTAGCTTGGCAATCTTATCAGCTTCAAAAAGTGGCAGGTCGAGCACCCTTGCGGTATCACGGATAGACGATTTCGCTGCCATGGTACCATAGGTAATGATCTGCGCCACCTGGCTTGAGCCATATTTATTGATTACATAGTCCATTACACTGCCACGACCCTCATCATCAAAGTCGATATCAATATCGGGCATCGATACACGGTCAGGGTTAAGGAAACGCTCAAAAAGGAGGTCGTACTTAATAGGGTCAATATTAGTGATCCAAAGACAGTATGCTACCGCAGATCCCGCAGCCGATCCCCTTCCCGGCCCTACAGATACTCCCATATTACGGGCTTCCGCGATGAAATCCTGTACAATCAGGAAATATCCGGGGTAACCACTATTCTCAATGGTCTTTAATTCAAAGTCAAGACGCTCGCGAATATCATCTGTTATTTCGCCATAGCGAATCTTGGCTCCTTTATAGGTAAGATCTCTCAGATAACTATTCTCTCCTCGTTTCCCTCCATCGGCATCATCTTCGGGATTAACAAACTCTTCCGGAATATCAAACTTCGGAAGAAGTACATCTCTATATAAGGAGTAAATTTCAATTTTATCTACTATCTCCTGAATATTGGCAATCGCCTCAGGTAAGTCTTTAAAGAGCTGTTTCATCTCATCTCCCGACTTAAAGTAGTATTCGCTGTTTGGGAGACCATAACGGAAACCACGGCCACGGCCAATAGGTGTTGCCTGTTTTTCGCCGTCTTTTACACACAACAAGATGTCATGTGCATGCGAGTCTTCCTTATTGGCGTAATAGGTATTATTTGTCGCAATAAGCTTTACATTATGCTTGCGTGCCAAAGAGACCAATGACTGGTTAACACGGTTCTCGTCTTCCTGCCCATGGCGCATAAGCTCCATGTAGAAGTCGTCGCCAAACATGCCTTTCCACCACAATAGGGCTTCTTCCGCCTGGTTTTCACCGATGTTCAGCACTTTATTAGGGATCTCACCATATAAGTTACCCGACAACACAATGATATCCTCTTTATAATGCTCAATAACTTTTTTATCGATCCTTGGCACATAATAAAATCCTGCCGTAAAGGCAATAGATGACATTTTTGCCAGGTTATGGTAGCCTTTTTTATTTTTAGCCATCAGTACGATCTGATAGCCGTTGTCTTTACGGGTTTTATCTTTATGGTCTTCACAAACAAAGAATTCCACACCTACTATAGGTTTCATTATGACCTCTGTAGGTTCTTCGCCATTTTCTACAGCAGCTTTGTTCTTCGCTTCGGCCGCCTTGTTATGGTTAAGCACATTGCTCACAAAGTGGAATGCGCCCATCATGTTACCGTGATCGGTCATGGCAACAGCCGGCATCTTATATTTGGCCGCGACCTTCACAAGGTCGGGCACTGCTATGGTAGACTGCAGTACCGAAAACTGCGTATGATTGTGCAGATGTACAAAATTCACATCTGCTATATTGTGTACTTCCCCTGACGGATGCTGTGGTACTGCTTCGGCAGACTTCAGTTTTTCAAGGCGCAGGCGCACCTCTTCCGAAGCTTTCTTAAGATTAATATGCTTTAACCCAATCAGCTGTATCGACTGCGGGTTTTTAGCCGTAAACTCATTAAAATATGAAGCAGGAACATCAAGCTCCTGAGACGTAAATATTTGTCGCTTTACCAGCTCAAGGAAACAACGGGTGGTCGCCTCAACGTCGGCAGTAGCATTGTGTGCTTCAGAGAAAGGTTCACCAAAAAGGTACTGGTGCAGCTCGGTAAGCGTAGGCAGTTTAAAACGACCACCACGACCTCCCGGCAGCCTTAGTAATTCGGCAGTAACTTCAGTACAGGTATCAAGTACTTTCATGTTAGCCATACTGTTCTCAACACCCATGCGGTAAAACTCTGACCCCATGATGTTCACGTCGAAGCCTACGTTCTGGCCAACTATGAATTTTGATTTGGATAACGCTATATTAAACTTCTCCAATACCTCGCCCAGCTCAATCCCCTGTTCTGCGGCAAGCTCGGTAGAGATTCCATGAATACGCTCGGCATCATAGGGAATATTAAACCCATCAGGCTTCACCATATAATCCTGGTGCTCTATAAGCTGCCCCATCTCATCATGGAGCTGCCATGCTATCTGTATACAGCGGGGCCAGTTGTCGGTATCGGTAATCGGGGCATCCCAGCGTTTGGGCAATCCGGTTGTTTCGGTGTCAAATATCAGGTACATACCAACTTAGGGATTTATTTTTGCGAAGCTTAAACATACAACTGCCATTAGCGGCAGTCACTTCAAAAATACAATTTTTAAAAATAGGGTTTTCAGAAGTTATAAACAAAAGGAAACCGAATGGTATAAACAAAAAAATCCCCGCTAAAAGCGGGGATACAATATATACTGTAATGTAAATATCTCTTTTTCTTAGTAACGACCTCCACGGTTGTAGTCACCTCCACCACCACCACGGTTGTTGTCTCTATTAAAGCCTCCACCACTACGGTTGTTGTCTCTGTTGAAACCTCCGCTACGGTTATTGTTGAAGCTTTTTCTCTCGCCTTCCGGTCTTGGTTCAGACTTGTTAACAACAATTGTTCTGCCTGATACAGTAGCACCGTTAAGCTCATCGATAGCTTTTTGAGCCTCATCGTCGTTTGACATCTCAACGAAGCCAAAACCTTTACTTCTGCCTGTAAATTTATCTGTAATAATCTTTACTGATTCTACAGCGCCATAAGCCTCAAAAGACTCTCTTAAATCTGCCTCCTCTAAACTGAACGGAAGGCTACCTACGAATATGTTCATAAAAAAAAATTTGTTCGGTGTTTATACTTCTTACAAATGTAAACTTATTTACTTATAAAACAACTTATTATTTTTTTTTAATACAATTTTATGAATTTTAGTAGTATAAGGAAGCACAAAAAAAAACCGCCGGTTGGCGGTTTGTATATTTTTTGCGGTTTTACCGTTATTGTTTTACCGTTATAGGCACTTTGTAAAATACACCTTCCTGGAAGTTTACAACTTCAGATTTATCGCTTGTATAAGCGTTAAAATAAAAACTGCCGGATATAAATCCTTTCCCTGCTGTTCCGTCTATGTTATTATCTTTCACATCCATAATAACAACCTTTCCGTTACCGATAGTCCCTGTAGCATACGACTCGGTGATTCCATCTACCGAAAGATCATAGGCAGCACTATTAAGGTTATTCACCCCAAGATCGTGTACAGAATTTGGAGCAGGTGCATTTAATGTTATAGTAACAGTATCAATATCCGTTTTAGCCGTAATGATTACTGAATTTCCTGTTTTAATAGCCGAGAACTCCCTCGCTTTCCATTTTACATTATCTTTTAGAGCCTGTACTGCGGGGTTATTGAATTTAATATCTTCTTCACACGACGCAAAGACAGCCACTAATACTAAAAGTGATAAAATTTTTTTCATTATTTATTAGTTAGAAAGGGTAGTTCAAATTTTACAACGACAAAAATAGTTTTTTATGGAATATATCCTAATCAAAATCAAATAAATCACAAGAAAAATATAAAATTCCAATAATCTTACGGATAAGAAATCATAAAACAAGAGATTAAATCTGTTTATAAACTAAAGTTTTATATATTTGCACCCTTAATTTAACGAGGTCGGGTACCTCACACTAATCAAACAGATTATGCCTGTAAAAATCAGATTACAAAGACACGGTAAAAAAGGAAAACCTTTTTACTGGGTAGTAGCAGCGGATAGCCGCTCTAAAAGAGATGGTAAATTCCTTGAAAAAATCGGAACTTACAATCCTAACACTAACCCTGCAACGATAGATATCAATCTTGACAGCGCTGTACAATGGCTTCACAACGGAGCTCAGCCTACAGAAACTGCTAAGGCTATCCTATCTTACAAAGGAGCTTTACTTAAACACCACCTTGATGGAGGTGTACGTAAAGGTGCACTTACTCAGGAGCAGGCTGATGCTAAACTAGCACAGTGGCTTGATGAGAAAGCAGGAAAAGTAGACGCTAAGAAACAAGGACTTTCTAAAGCTGATGCTGACGCTAAAGCTAAAGCATTTGCTGCAGAGCAAAAAGTTAATGCAGACCGTATCGCTGCTGCTAAACAAGCAGAAGCTGATCTTATCGCTGCTGCAACTGCTGAAGAAGCTACAGCTGAGGCTACTGAAGAAGTTGCTGACGTTGCTGAAGAAACAGCTACAGAAGAAAACAACGAAGAAACTCAAGCTTAATTATTATTTAGCGGTACATGCGTAAAGAAGATTGTTTCTATTTAGGTAAAATCGCTAAAAAATTTAGCTACAAGGGTGAAGTCCTTATCTGGTTAGATACGGATGAGCCTGAGTTGTATGAAAACATGGAATCGGTGTTTGTTGAGATCAACAAACACCTGGTTCCATTTTTTATTGTTACCTCCTCATTGCATAAGGGCGATTTCTTAAGAACCCGCTTTGAGGATATCGACAATGAGGATGATGCCGATGGTATCATGGGTAAAGAAGTTTACCTGCCTCTTTCGATGCTTCCTGAACTGGAAGGTGATAAATTTTATTTCCACGAGGTTATAGGCTTTGATGCCGAAGACCAGCGACTGGGCAACATAGGCAAGATTGTATCTATAAACGACAGCTCTGCACAGCCGCTTTTTGAAATACTTAAAGGAGAGACAGAAATATTAGTCCCTATGATTGACGACTTTATCGTAAAGATAGACCGTGAAAACAAAAAGGTGATACTTAATACACCTGCAGGACTTGTAGAAATGTACCTTAATAGTTAGAATTGGTTTCCGGTTGATAGTTGTCAGTTGTCGGCCTTCTTTTCTTCTATTATCTTTTGTCTATCATCTATTATCTCAACACTCATATCTAACATCTAAAAAATGTTCCAGTTCAAGCAATTTACTATTCAGCAGGATAAATGTGCCATGAAAGTAGGTACCGATGGCGTATTGCTTGGCGCATGGGCACCTGTTCACCACAGACCTTTCAGCATACTGGATATTGGAGCAGGAACCGGGCTTATAGCATTAATACTTGCCCAGCGAACCCATGCCGAACAGATAGACGGGATAGAGATCGATGACGATGCCTATGAACAGGCAGTAGATAATTTTGAAAATTCACCTTGGGGCGACAGGCTGTTTTGCTACCACGCAGGGCTTGATGAATTCATGGAAGAACCCGAAGACGAATACGACCTTATCGTATCCAACCCTCCTTTTTATACTGATGGGTATTTTTCGGGCGACGAGAAACGCGACAAAGCGCGTTTTACTGAGTCACTCCCTTTTGAAGACCTTATCGAAGCTTCTTCGATATTATTATCAGATATTGGTGTACTCGCAGTTATCATACCCTCAAAGGAAGAAGAGCATTTTATAGCGCTGGCAAAGGCCGAAGAGCTCTACCCTTTTAAGATTACCCATGTAAAGGGAACTCCTGACACCGAAATTAAACGCAGCCTTATTGCTTTCAGCAGGATAGAAAATGAAATAACATCAGACGAACTGGTCATAGAAACTGCCCGTCATAAATATACCGATGAGTATATTTCACTCACCAAAGATTTCTATCTGAAGATGTAATTTATTTACGTCCCACTTTCAAACCGAAGTTGGGAGCAACTAGCATTTTTTCAGGGGCTTGTTTTTTAAAGGCATATATATAATCTGTCCTTAGCCTCTTATTGCTGTTTATCCAAAACTCATCATCTGTACCATATACACTTGCTGTTCCGCAGTAATTATCTGTAGTAGACGAATGATAATCTATAGTTGTTAATTCTTTTTGTTTGAATTTCGACCGTTTTATTGCAGTACCGCTTTCATCAATATAATTTACCAATTCAAGGCTCACAAAAACACCATCCATAGGTATCACTATATCAAACTGAAGCAAATCAACTTCCACTAGCCCTCTTTGACCGGGATTAATATAAACTATAATATCTTCAGTCTTAATTTCATCTCCCGGAACAAATGAAGGATATGTTAGTGTACCGGTTTCAAGATACACTTCCTCCGTATAATTTTTCTTTTTATACAAATGAACCTGTAATTTCGTCCTGTATTTTGCGCGGTCTACTTTAAAGAAAAATGATTCTAAAAAAAAATTATTACCCTGAGTTTTATTTTCAAAATAGTAAGCATCTCTACCTACAGGCCTGCTCTTTTTAGACTTAACATCAAGCTCTCCTAACAGGATTTCCTTCATATCAGAAATGACTACCTCTTTGATTTGGTAACTTTGCAAGTTGGCATTATTAACGCTGTCGTCTAGAGCAACCAGAGTGTTCTGGGCATAAACAGCTGTACCAAGAAGTACTGTTGAGGCAAGTAGTAGTGTTTTCATAATTAGTTGGTTTTGTGGCCATAAATATACAAAACTAATAACGTTTTTTTGTTGTGTTTAGGATTCTGCTTTTTACCACAAATACCTAAAGATATTGGGTTAAAAAAGGGCTTTGTAGCGAAAGTTCTCACTAAAACGATTTAGCTGCAAAAAATACAACATTTTATTATTGAATTGTTAGAATACTTAGTTACTTTTGCTCCTGTTTAAAACTAAAGCAAATGAGACCCGATCTATTCCAGGCACCTGATTATTACCTATTAGACGAACTTTTGTCTGACGAACATAAAATGGTGCGCGACGCTGCCCGCGAGTGGGTTAAGCGCGAAGTATCTCCTATTATAGAAGACTATGCACAAAAGGCTGAATTTCCTAACCAGATCATTAACGGTTTGGCAGAAATCGGAGCTTTTGGCCCTTATATACCTGTAGAGTATGGCGGCGCAGGCCTTGACCAGATCTCTTACGGACTTATCATGCAGGAAATTGAGCGTGGCGACAGCGGCGTTCGTTCTACGGCATCGGTACAGTCATCTCTTGTTATGTACCCTATATGGAAGTATGGTAACGAAGAACAAAGAATGAAATATCTTCCTAAGCTTGCTTCGGGTGAGTTTATGGGCTGTTTTGGCCTTACAGAACCGGATCACGGTTCTAACCCGGGTGGCATGATCACCAACTTTAAGGATATGGGCGACCATTATCTTTTGAACGGTGCTAAAATGTGGATCTCTAACGCTCCTTTTGCAGATATCGCTGTAGTATGGGCTAAAGACGAAACAGGCCGTATCCACGGACTTATAGTAGAGCGTGGCATGGAAGGATTCACAACTCCAGAAACACATAATAAATGGTCGCTTAGGGCATCTGCTACAGGCGAACTTATATTTGACAACGTAAAAGTACCTAAAGAAAACCTGCTACCTAACAAATCGGGACTTGGGGCGCCGCTTGGCTGTCTTGACTCTGCACGTTATGGTATTGCATGGGGCGCTATAGGTGCCGCTATGGACTGTTATGATACTGCACTTCGTTATGCACAGGAACGTATCCAGTTTGACAAGCCTATCGGAGCTACACAGCTTCAGCAGAAGAAACTTGCCGAAATGATTACTGAGATCACTAAAGCGCAATTGCTTACGTGGAGGCTTGGTGTACTTAGAAACGAAGGAAAAGCGACATCGGCTCAGATATCTATGGCAAAACGTAACAACGTAGACATGGCCATCAACATAGCACGCGAAGCACGCCAGATCCTTGGCGGTATGGGTATTACCGGCGAATACTCTATCATGCGCCACATGATGAACTTAGAGAGTGTAATCACTTATGAAGGCACACACGACATTCACCTGCTTATTACAGGTATGGACATTACAGGTTTCGCAGCATTTAAATAATATGTTGCAACACAATATAATAGATACGGACTGAAATTCAGTCCGTATTTTTTTTGGTAAAAAGTTATCAACCGAAAACCTTTTCGCCTATCAAAACGTATATTTGAGAAAACATCATCCCAATATATTAATGATATTTGACGTTATGATGAAAAAGCATAAAACATAACAGGACACTATTTTTGTATTGATAAAATTGATATAAAAACCCTCCCTTTGTGCCAAAGCTTTTTTAATTTTGTAAAAATAAATGCTATGAACACCGCTACTATTAACAGTATCATCCGTCCCCAAAAGGAACTGCTGTTGCAACACCCGCTATACGAAAAAGTAAAGACCATAGACGACCTGAGACATTTTCTTGAAGGGCATGTTTATGCCGTTTGGGACTTTATGTCACTACTCAAGGCATTGCAGGCAAAACTTACCTGCACCACTACCCCATGGCTTCCTGTGGGCAATCCGGAGATACGCTACCTGATCAACGAAATAGTGCTGGCCGAAGAAACGGATCTTACTCTTGAAGGAAAAAGGCAAAGCCATTATGAGATGTACGTCGATGCCATGAATGCCTGCGGCGCAGACACGCTTACCATTGCTGCATTTCTTGATGATGTGGAAACGACACAGAATATCTTTGTATCTATAAGAAAAAGCAATCTGCACAATAATATTAAAGCTTTTCTTGACTTTACCTTCAGGGTAATAGAACAGGGTAAGCCGCACGAGATTGCCGCCGCATTTACCTTTGGCCGTGAAGATTTGATCCCGTCGATGTTTACAGCGATATTAAAAAACTTCCAGCAGAATTTCCCGGAAACGAACCTTGACAAGCTTATTTATTATTTTGAAAGGCATATTGAACTTGATGCCGATGAGCATGGCCCGATGGCAATGCAGATGATTGCCGAGCTGTGCGGAACCGACACCCAGAAATGGAAAGAAGTAGAAGAAGTCTCTGTCCTTGCTCTCGAAAAAAGGATAGGCCTTTGGGATGCTCTTGAAGAAAATATTATGCAGCATGACCTCGCTTCAATATAAAAACCATACACATAAATACTGAATCCCGGCAATGCCGGGATTTTTTATTATGAATATCCCGACAACACTTATAGATTTTCAAGGTGCTATTTTACAGCAATATCCGATTACTTAACTTCGGTTTAACAAAAAATTATTGCTATGAAAAACATCACAAAAATCACTATTTTGGCATTAGCCTTCGCATCGTTTGCAGGCCAGGCACAAAGTAAAGCCGCCCGACAGTTTGGGCAGGTTTCATCCCCTTGCGGATCTACAGAGTATGAAAACCTGCTGCTTCAAAAAGACCCTTCCAGAAAAGGTTTGCAGCAATTTGAGCAATGGCTTGCCCCTAAGACAGCGTTTACTATGCGCAAGCGTCTTCAAAAAAATGGCAATGGCGCAAATGACGTGCTTACCATTCCGGTCGTGGTACACATTATTCATGATGGCGATGCCATAGGCCAGAATGAGAACATTGCCGACGAACAGGTAGTATCGCAAATCACAGTACTTAACCAGGACTTCAGAAAAATGGAAGGAACTCCCGGTTTTAACACCAACACCGTGGGGGCAGATACCGGCATAGAGTTCTGTCTTGCCAGGCGTGACCCTCAGGGATTATACACATCGGGCATAAAAAGATACAAAATGGCGAAGAGTGTTTTAAGCATGGCCGAAATGGAGGAGCTAAAAACACAGACACAGTGGGACCCTGAAAAATACATGAATATATGGGTAACACAGGCAGTAGTTATAGACGGAGGCCAGTTAATGGGTTATGCTCAGTTCCCTACTGACTCAGGAATTGATGGCCTCGAGGAGACAGGCGCGCCAACCACGGCCAATACCGACGGTATTGTTATGGTCTATGGTGCCTTTGGGTCGGTGGACCTCTATCCTGCAGGCAATTACTTTCCCGGTTCGGATAAAGGCCAGATCACGCCTCACGAAGTTGGCCACTTTTTGGGATTAAGACATATATGGGGCGACATGCCAAACTGCGAAGGATCCGATTTTTGCGATGACACTCCTACAGCAGCAGGGCCAAACTTTGAATGTCCTCCTGCCAACTGGGACAGTTGCCCCGATAATCCAGGCTATGACATGGTTCAAAATTACATGGATTATACCAATGACATCTGCAGGAATGTTTTTACCCTTGGACAAAAAGACAGGATGCTTGCTGTACTGGCCAATTCGCCAAGAAGAGTTTCGCTCCTGACATCAAACGGCTGTGAGCCGGGAGCAAGATCGGCAAATGACGGCTCTCTTAATATCTTAGATGTAAACTCACAGTGTAGTACAACATTTACACCAAGGCTACTATTGGAGAATAACGGCAATAACCTAATAACAGCGGCATCTATAACCTATTCTTTTGACGAAAGCACACCGGAAGTTTATAACTGGACAGGAAACCTTGCATTAGGTGAACAAATCATCCTGTCTCTTCCTGAAGCCACAGCAGCCAAAGGGCAACATGTACTTAATGCAAGCCTTATATCACTCAACGGAACTACGGATTCCAGTCCTGAAAACAATGACGATATCCGTCCGTTTACAATTGCAGGGACTTATAACACCCAACAGGTCGTGTTAACCATAGAAAGCAACGGCAACCCTACAGACGAGACGTACTGGGAACTTAAAAACAGTACCAACGAAATTATCGCATCAGTGTTTACCATTAGTTTCCAGAATCCGGAAACAACATTTACTGTAAACAATGGGGAGTGCTATACATTTACCATGTATGATCTTATGGGCGATGGTATATGCTGTACAAACGGCGAAGGTTTTTATGACATTAAAACTGCCGAAGGTGTACTTATTGCCCACGGAGGTGAGTTTACATCTTCTGAAGAGACTAAATTCAAAATTGATACTACACTCAGCAATGTGGTCTTTAGTCCGCAGGGCAATATAAAATTGTATCCAAACCCGGGTAATAGTAGTATCAATATAGCAGCTACCGGGGGAACCATACCCGAAAGCTATACCATATACAACAATCTTGGACAACTGACAGACAGCGGTTCTATTACATCGGCACTTCAGCCAATAGATATATCGGCCTATGCAGAAGGAGTTTACCTCATAAAACTTGCCAAAGGCAATAATATAACAACACTACAGTTCATCAAGCACTAAAAATTCATTTGAATCCCGGTAATGCCGGGATTTTTTTTTGGAATGTCTCAATTTTACAATTATCAGACAATAGGGTTATCGATATTTGTACCTGAAAACTTGAATACATCGAGTTCGGTTTTATTACGCTTATCTCGTTTAAAGCAACAATGTTTAGCGTTTTTAAACTATTTTCGCCTAGAAATTAAACAACTATTATTACCTCATGAAAAAAATTACTTTTAAAGTCTCATTGCTGGCCCTTACAGGACTTTTTGCCCTTACGGCAAATGCACAGCAAAAACCGGTCGGGTCAAAAAAATTCGGAAGGCCTTTTACAACAGCTTCTAATTATTGCGGAACTGTAGAAAATGAAGCGATCTTAAAAGAAAAAGATGCAAAAAGAGCTACCACACAGGAATTTGAACAATGGATAGCTCCTAAAGTTGCTGAAATAAAAAGAAAGTTACTACAAAAAAATGGACAGGGAGCAAATGAAACAGTTACCCTGCCGGTAGTTTTCCACATCATTCACAATGGAGACGCTATTGGCGAAAACGAAAACCTGTCTGAAAACCAGATATTATCTCAAATAACCGTTCTTAATCAGGACTACAGAAGAACTCCAGGCACTCCCGGCTTTAATGATAACCCTGTAGGGGCTGACATGGAAATTGAATTTTGCTTAGCAAAACGCACTCCAAACGGCTTGCCTACTGATGGTATTATACGCTACAATGTTGGTGATGATAATGGATGGGTACGCGAAGAAGTTGAACTTTTTAAAGCACAAACACAATGGGATCCAAATAAATACCTGAACATTTGGGTATTTGAAGACATATATATTCCCGGCGGATATTTGGCCGGTTATGCCCAATTTCCTGGTGGGTCAGGATTGGATGGTATCACTCAGGACATGTTAGGCGTTGCGAATACTGACGGCGTAGCATTAGGCGCACGATTTGTTGGTTCAATAGACCTTGACCCTGACGGGCTTCATGACGAAGTTAGAAACATGGGTAGAACAGCATCGCACGAAATAGGCCACTTCTTAGGCTTAAGACATATTTGGGGTGACAGCAACAGCTGTGCTACTGCAACAGATTATTGTGATGACACACCTACCTCGCTTCAGGCGAATGAAGGCTGCCAGACAAATCTTGACTCATGTCCTGACGACCAGGGTAATGACATGATAGAAAACTACATGGATTACACTGATGACAACTGCCTTAATACCTTTACAGCCGATCAGAAATTAAGAATGCAGGCAGTATTGGCAAATTCTCCAAGGAGGCAAACCCTGCCAACATCTAACAGTTGTACTTTAGGTACTGCAAGCCTTAACAATGACGGTGCTATTTACCTTCTTCCGTTCGACACAAACTGCGACAATTTTATTGCGCCGGTATTATCTTTCCGTAATGCAGGAACTAACACATTAAATACAGCTACAATTAGTTATAAAGTAGACAATGCTGCGCCAACTACTTATACATGGAATGGCACACTGGTACCTGGTGAAGATGCAAGAATAGAACTTCCTACAACATCAGTATCAGCTGGAGAACATACTTTTACAGCTACGTTACAAACAGTAAACGGTAGTGCAGACGCCCTTTCTTCTAACAATACAAGAACTAATGATTTCGCCTATGTACCAACTGAGAGTCATGACATTGAAAGTGTTACTGTAACTATTCAGACAGATGAATTTGCTTCCGAAATAATTTGGTTGCTATCGGATTCAAACGAACAAATTGTTGGCTTTGGCGCAATGTATGAAAATAACCCGGAGGGTGTATTAGATATACAGAATATTGAACTTGACAACAATGCATGCTACAACTTTGCAATCATAGATCAGGGCTTTGACGGTATGCCAGGAGGCTATTACTCTATAGTGGCAAATACCGGCGAAGTAATTTTTGAAGGCTCAGGAGACGATTTAGAATTTTATGATGAAACCTCTTTCGGTGTAAATGTAGTCTTAGGAACTAAGAATCATCAGAAATCAGGTAAAGGAATCGTGCTATATCCTAACCCGGCTAACAGCATACTTAATATTGCAACTACTGATGGCAATATACCTGAAAGCTATACAATATATAATAACCTTGGCCAGGTAATGGATAACGGCAACATAACGTCGGCAATCCAGCCGCTGAATATTGCCGGCTATGCTAATGGTGTTTATTTTGTTAAGATTACAAAAGGCGTAGATTCTAATACGCTTCAGTTTATCAAACACTAAACCTATAATTTGATTTTAAAAAAGTCCTGCCCGATTGAGCAGGACTTTTTTTTTGGATTTATTCTCTTGTATATTTAATCCTACTTTTCCCATTGAGTGTTAAATATTTTTTGTTGCTTTGCTACAACAACCAATTATTAAATGCTATGAAAAAGATTACTTTACGATTTTCCCTGCTGGTTTTAGCGGGTATGTTCTCTATTGCCGGAACAGCACAAACAATACCCCGCGAGGTGAAAGCTTTTGGAAAAAAAATTCTTTCAGAAAAATCCAGCTACTGTGGCTCTACAGAAAATGAAGAAAATCTTCAGAAACAAGACCCAAAACGATTATCCAATGAGGCTTTTGAAAATTGGATCGCACCCAAAGTAGCCGAGGCTAAAGCTAAAAGACTGCAAAAAAACGGAAATACCATTCTAACATTACCCGTTGTTGTACACGTAATACATAATGGAGATGCCGAAGGATTTAACGAAAACATCTCAGAAGCCCAGATCCTTTCCCAAATTGAAGTGCTTAATCAGGATTTCAGAAAAATGGCTAACACTCCCGGATTCAACAGTAACGAAGTAGGTGCGGATATAGAACTTGAGTTTTGCCTTGCCAAAAGGACACCCACAGGCGAAAACACAACCGGTATAATGCGTTACGAAATAGGAGATGACAATGGTTGGGAAACAGAGGAAGCTAACACGCAACTAAAACCTTTTACACAATGGGATCCCGAAAAATACATTAACATCTGGGTTGTAGACTTTGTATACAGAGACACAGGCAATTCGAGAATAAGTCTTGCCGGCTATGCCCAATTCCCATCTGGCACAAACCTTGACGGACTTGAGGCTTCCGGAGGATTTGGTTTTCAGGATGGTGTTGTTATCGATCATAAATATTTTGGTTCAGCAAATATTTTCCCTGAAGGAACTTATGATACGACCAATAACATGGGAAGAACAACTACACATGAACTTGGACACTTTTTTGGACTAAGACATATTTGGGGTGATGGAGGCTGTAACGTAGACGACTTTTGTGATGATACACCTGTAGCCGGCCAGGCCAACAGCGGATGTGAGGAAGGGACTGACACATGTCCAGCCTTAGGCGTGGACATGATAGAAAACTATATGGACTATACTAACGATGCATGTAAAAACATTTTTACTCAGGATCAAAAAGCACGTATCGATGTGGTTATGAATCAGGCAGCAAGAAGAGCCAGCCTGAAAACATCTAACAGTTGTTCTCCTGCCGAGGTTTTTAACACCGACGGTGCCTTGTTTATTCAACGTATTAACCTTGCAGATTGCAGCAATGCTTTTGCACCATCGCTTGTATTACAAAACGAAGGAAATACTACAATGACATCTGCTATCATATCTTACAATATAGATGGCGGCAGTGCGAACCAATACACCTGGACAGGCAACCTTATTGAAGGGCAAAAAACCAGTATTCAATTAGACGGAATGACAGCGGGCAGCGGTGTAAGAACGCTGAATGTGGCCCTTACATCTGTTAACGGAATAAATGATGAGAACAGCATGAACGATGCCAAGCTCGCCAGTTTCAGAATCGTACCTAGTGTAGTTACCGAAGATATAACCGTTACGATAAATACAGACATGATGGGTTCAGACACCTATTGGTTCTTATTTGATGATGATCAGAATATATATGGCTCCGGAGGTCCTTATCAAGATTTCAGCCAGGAAACCTTCACACAAAACATTGCTGTACAACCAGAGAGATGCTATATGTTTTACATTATTGATTTTGGAGGAGACGGATTATGCTGTGAAAACGGAGAAGGAAGTTATACCCTTTCTACTTCGGATAATATCATCATTGCACAGGGGGGTACGTTTGGCCAACAGGATTTCGTAAGATTCGGTGTAACCGAAACATTGGGAACCACTAACGTTGACGATACGCTAAACAGTATAAGACTTTATCCTAATCCAGCTCACAACACACTAAATATCGCTATTGCTAACGAAAAAAGCATGCCTGAAAACTATACCATATACAACAGCCTTGGGCAGATTATGGACAGTGGAAAAGTACTTTCAAAAATACATTCCATAAATACCGAAGCGTATGCCGATGGTGTCTATTTTATAAAGCTTAGTGCAGGAAACGTTGCAAAAACAATGCAATTTATAAAATACTAAAAAAGAACACCCTTGTTTAAAGCCTCGCATAAAGCGAGGCTTTTTTTATGATTTACCGCATAAAAAAAAGGGTTTACCGCAATATTTAGAAAGGGAGGATTTTTAGTTTTAGTTTTGGCTGTTATGCAAATATCTGACAAAAAGATTCTTATTTACCTCCTATATATTCTGGGAAGCCTGCTTTTTATAAGTATCCCGGTTTTTTCATCTCCCGATCTTAAAATGCCGGGGCATTTATTTAACATTGCCCCATTCCAAAGAAATTTTCTGAGCCACGTGTTATTATTGGCTTTTTTTTATGCCAATTACTTTTACTTTTTGCCCCGCCTTTATTTCTCAAAAAAAATGATGTTGTATTTTGTCTGCATCTTTCTGTGCTTTGCAATTGTTAACTTTTTGCCCATGGCTCTAATTCAGGAAGGACTTACCACATATTCGTCAACGGAATTTATGCCACCTCCTCGAATGCATTCAGGCAGCGGATCAATTCCTTACCTGATGCCATTACTTCCCAGCGGCCCTTTAGTCAACTTTTTACTGATATTTTCTTTAGGGTTTCTTTTAAAAGTAAACCAACGGCTCGCAAACATAGAAGGTGAAAAACTAAAGACCGAAGTTTCTTATTTAAGAGCGCAGATAAATCCACATTTTTTATTCAATACACTAAACAGCGTATATTCCCTGGCTCTTGAAAAATCAGATCTTGCACCCGAAGCCATTCTTAAACTGTCATCGATGATGCGCTATGTTGTCTCTGAAAGCAGTAAAGAGAGTGTGTCGTTAGAAAAAGAGATTGATTATATTAAAAATTATATCAGCCTGCAACGTTTACGAATGGATGGAGAGTCCTCTTTTTCATTTATTGCCGCCGGCAATGCAGTGGGAAAAAGCATATCGCCCCTATTACTTATCCCTTTTATAGAAAATGCATTTAAATATGGCCTTAATCCTGAAAAAGAATCTTTTATAGCAATAAACATAGATATAACCACCCACGAATTAGTCCTGAATATTGAGAATAACAAAGTTAATATGCAGCCTGTTAAAGGCGAAAAAAGCGAGCAAGGGTTAAAAAATACCGCCCAACGGTTAGAGTACTTGTATCCGGATAAGCATAAATTGCGTATCTTTGAGACTGAGCACACCTTTACCGTTAACTTATCCATAACACTGCTATGATAAAGGCTATAGCTATAGACGATGAACCTCTTGCGCTTAAAATTATTGAGCATTTTTGTAAACAGACTGATTTTATTGAACTCGACAAAACCTTCACAAAGACTGATGAGGCGCTGAGGCATATAAAAAAATTTCCGGTAGACCTTCTCTTTTTAGACATACAGATGCCCGGTAAAAACGGAATCGATTTTTACAGGCAACTTGATGCCGATGTTATGGTGATCTTTACCACAGCATTTAGCGAGTATGCGGTAGAAGGGTTTAACATCAATGCACTTGATTATCTTCTTAAACCTTTTTCGCAGGAACGCTTTATGCAGGCTGCCGAAAAGGCAAAAAAAGAGATGCAGAACAAAAAGCATACGATAGACCACACACACTTACTTATACGTGCTGATTATAAACTTAACCGAATTGAGTTTGATGACATTATGCTTATTGAAGGCCTGGATGATTATATCCGCATACACCTGAAAAATAAATCAGCAATAACCGCAAGGCTATCGATGAAAAGCATACTCGAAAAACTTCCAGCGGCATTGTTTGTAAGAGTACATCGCTCATATATCGTACCGGTTAAAAAAGTTAAGTCGCTATATAACAAAACCATACAAATAGAAGATTTTGTTATCCCCATTGGCGATACTTATAAAGAAGAAATCAACAAATATTTTTGATTTTAATTTGGTGTTCACCGCGCCTTTTTAGCCTTTTACCTCATTTATGCTGATTCTACGCATTATATATTGAATTTTACGCAACCTTTTGAGTAACTATGCATCTTAAATTAACATTCTATTAATATTTAACTGTAAAAATTTCTCAATACTACTGAATTTGAATATATTGCGCCGCGAAAAAAAATGAATACTATTATACTATGAAAAAAACTATGACTCTTAAAAGTATGGCTATGGCTATAGTTTTGGCTACTCCTGTTTTTGTTAATGCACAGGATGCGCCTAAAACTTTTGGAAAAAGCCTTACAGAAATACGCAACCCTGAAAACGGACTTATCCGATGCATCTCTACCGAATATGAAAGATTCCTTCAGGAGAGCAGTCCTAAGAGAGCAGATGAAGCACAATTTGAATCTTGGATAAATAACAAAATTACCGAAAGAAGAGCTACCAAGTCAAACCAAAAATCAGGAAATGCTGTTGTAACTATTCCTGTTGTTGTTCACATTATACATAATGGAGACGCTCTTGGAAGCAACGAAAACATAAGAAACCAACAGGTAAATTCACAAATACGTGTACTAAACGAGGATTACAGAAGAAAACTTAATTCACCCGGATATAACGACATACTTGTAGGAGCTGACACCGAAATAGAATTTTGCCTTGCACAGGTAGATCCTACAGGAGAAGCTACAAATGGTATCATACGCTGGAGTTTTGACACCCCAACTTATAACAGAGCTGCAGTACAATCTACCAAATCGCTTACACAGTGGGATCCTACAAAATACCTGAATATATGGGTATTCAATTTTGGTGGTGACCTGCAAAGCGTATTAGGATATGCACAATTCCCTCAGGGTTCAGGCCTTCAAGGCCTGGAAGAGAGTGGTTTTGATTTTACTGACGGTGTAGCTATAGGCTATCAGTACTTCGGATCTTCGACTTATTATCCTCAAGGCAATTACACCGCTCCTTATGACAAAGGAAGAACTACGACACACGAAATAGGTCACTTTTTAGGCCTAAGACATATATGGGGAGACGGAGTTAATCCCGGATGTAACAATACTGACTACTGCAACGACACACCGTTTGCTGCTGAGGCTAATGCATCTTGTATTGGATTTATCGACTCATGCCCGCAGCCAGGTGAAGACATGACAAACAACTACATGGATTATACTAACGATACATGTATGAATATCTTTACTGCAGATCAAAAAACAAGAATGGTAACAGTATTGGAGAATTCTCCCAGAAGGGCTTCTCTTCTTACATCAGGTGTTTGTGGACTTGCTACGACAGCCGATTTCCAGACACTTCAGGAAACGTCTGTTTATCCTAACCCGGCTCAAAACGAATTGAACATTTCTGTTGCAGACGGAGATCTACCGGATAGCTTTGTTATTTATAACACTTTAGGGCAAACAGTTGCCAATGTAAAAGTAAGCAACCAGTCTTCTCTTACTGTAAATACTTCAGCTTATGCTAATGGTATTTATATTATCAAAATATTTAAAGGAAGCGAGTCTAAAACAATCAAGTTCATTAAGAACTAAGGATAAGATTTACTGACAATATAAAAGAGGCCCTGTAAATTTTACAGGGCCTTTTCTATTGATATAAAATATGAATTTTAGTACTATTCCGGTGCGAGCTCCAGCTCCAGTCCCTCAAGTTCGGGTGTTATATTGATCTGACATCCAAGCCGGCTGTTAGGCTTAACATTAAAAGCTTCACTAAGCATTGCATCCTCATCAGGACCCATTTCGGGCAATTCTACATCGTTAAGGATGTAGCACTGGCAGGAAGCGCACATTGCCATACCTCCACAAACACCTATAGTTCCTTCAGGAGCAAGCTCATAAGCCCTTACCAATTCCATAATGTTCATAGACATGTCGGTAGGCGCCTGAACTTCGTGCATTACCCCTTCACGGTCGGTTATTTTTATTGTAACGTCCATTCTTTAGTTAACAGTTTACGGCTTTCAGTTTACAGTCATGAGACTTTATGACTTTAGCCCTTTGACTTTGCTACTCTATCGCTTTAACAACTTGTTTTTCGGCTTCCTTACGGGTACCGTCAAAACCATCTACACCACTTACCGTAGTATATTTAAGCACATATTTTTTGCCCGGGTTCAGCTTGTTGTAAACGCTTTGGCACATTAATGTCGCTTCGTGGAATCCGCAAAGGATAAGCTTCAGTTTCCCAGGATATGTATTAATGTCTCCTATCGCATAAATACCTTCAACATTCGTCTGGTAATCCAGCGCGTTGTTTACTTTAATAGCATTCTTTTCGATCTCAAGACCCCAGTTGGCAATGGCGCCCAGCTTTGGTGTAAGCCCGAAAAGCGGAATAAAATAATCCGTTTCAATGCGTTGGTGTGCACCGTCAATTTCCACGTCAAGCGCCTCAATTTTTTCGGCACCGTGAATTCCGGTAACTTCAGCAGGAGTGACAAGATGTATTTTGCCTGCCTTTTTAAGTTCCTGCACTTTCTCTACCGAGTCAAGTGCTCCCCTAAATTCATTCCTTCTGTGGATAAGCGTAACGTGAGAAGCCACATCGGCAAGGAAGATACTCCAGTCAAGTGCTGAGTCGCCTCCACCGGCAATCACAATCTTCTTATCACGAAAAAGTTCCGGATCTTTCACAAAGTATTCGACCCCTTTATCTTCATAGAATTCAATATCCTCTATAAGGGGTTTACGTGGCTCGAAGCTACCAAGGCCTCCGGCTATTGCAATAGCTTTGGCATGGTGTTCGGTTCCTTTATTTGTAGTAACGATAAAAGTACCGTCTTCAAGTTTTTGTATGGTATCTGCCTTTTCGTTTAGTGTAAAGCCCGGCTGGAACTGTTTTATCTGTTCCATAAGGTTATCTACAAGGTCGCCCGCTAGTACAGATGGGTATCCAGGGATGTCGAAAATTGGTTTTTTAGGGTAAAGCTCTGTAAGCTGTCCTCCGGGCTGCGGAAGCCCGTCTATAATATGGCATTTTAATTTTAGCAGTCCTGCTTCAAACACGGCAAAAAGCCCCGTTGGGCCTGCGCCGATTATAAGTATATCGGTTGTAATCATTGTGTTGTATAAAATAAACAGTTTTAAAGCACAAATCTCTTTAAAACTGTTTTTACTATTTATGATAATTATCAGCTTATGTAAAGCTGTTGTGCATTACAGTTTTAAGCAACGTTAATCACTGTCTCTATCTGCGGCACATATTTTTTTATGGTAGTCTCCACACCGGCTTTAAGCGTCATCTGGTTTACGCTGCAACCTACACAGGCACCTTCAAGACGCACTTTTACGTGCTTATCATCTTCTATACCGATAAGTGTAATATTACCACCATCTGACTCAAGGAACGGACGTATTTCATCCAGTGCCTTTTCCACATTAAGCGTGATTTCTTCTGTAGTCATTGTTATTTCTTTTTAACAGCCGAACAGCCGGCCATAGTCGTTATTTTTATTGCCTCCGTTGGCGGAAGGTTATCATTCCTGTCTACCGTTTCCTGAACTACGTTACGAGCCAGCTCTTCAAAAGCAGCTTCAAGCGGGGTTGCAGTCTGCAATGCTGCAGGACGGCCATAATCACCTGCCTCACGTATGCTTTGTACGATAGGAATTTCACCTAAAAATGGTACATCAAGATCTTCAGCAAGGTTTCTTGCACCTTCTTTACCAAAGATGTAGTATTTATTGTCCGGAAGTTCATCCGGCGTAAAGTAGGCCATGTTCTCTATGATTCCCAATACAGGAACATTGATGCTTTCCTGCTGGAACATCGCTACACCTTTTTTGGCATCTGCCAAAGCAACAGCCTGCGGCGTGCTCACTACAACCGCACCTGTAATAGGCAGCGACTGCATGATAGAAAGGTGGATATCTCCTGTTCCCGGAGGTAGGTCAAGCAGCATAAAATCAAGCTCACCCCAATCGGCATCAAAGATCATCTGGTTAAGTGCTTTAGAAGCCATTGGGCCTCTCCATATTACTGCCTGCTCAGGGCTTGTGAAGAAACCTATTGAAAGTATCTCTACACCATAGCTTGTAATAGGCTTCATTTTAGATTTTCCGTCTATCTGTACCGATATAGGGCGCTCACGCTCCACATCAAACATTATAGGCATTGATGGCCCGTAGATATCTGCATCGAGCACACCTACCTTAAAGCCCATCTTGGCCAAAGTAACAGCAAGATTTGCCGTTACGGTAGATTTACCAACACCGCCTTTACCTGACGATACTGCAATGATATTACTGATGCCCGGTATGGCTTTACCTTTAATTTCGGGTTTGTCCGGCGATTCAACTTTTACGTTTACTTTCACCTTGGCATCTGCGTATACTTTTTCCTGGATTGTTTTTATGATATCGGCCTCGGCCCTTTTTCGGATGTGCATTGCAGGAGTACTCATTACAAGCTCAACTACAACCTCATCGCCAAATGTAAGTACATTCTTTACAGCTCCGCTTTCTACCATGTTCTGGCCTTCTCCGGCAAGTGTTATGGTTTCAAGGGCGCTTAGTATCTCTTTTCTGTCTAACTTCATGATTTATATTAATCTAATCGTCTCTTATTAAGACTGATTTCAAATTACAAAGATACTATGAAAAGTTTAGATGGTAAAGTTTTAAAGGGTAATCATTTTGATGATTTCGTAGATTAAAGGGCATTATTTATGATTTCGACCAGTATGAAATGAAGAGGAGAAATCTCAGGGATTCTTCGACTCCGCTACATTGCATTCAGAATGACAATGTACATGGTAGAATTGTCTGACAATCCAACTATCTATAAATCCAGTTCTTTCGCCGGATCCCAAAAGTATTTTTCGAATTTCACGATTTGATTCTCTTTTACTTTTACGCCTTCACTTTCCAACAGCTGCTGCATAAGGTTGGTTCCATCAAAGTGGTGTTTCCCCGAAAGAAGCCCAACGCGGTTCACAACCCTGTGCGCAGGCACATCTTCACGCCCGTGGCAGGCATTCATAGCCCAGCCCACCATACGTGCAGAACGCGCAGCACCAAGAAATTTAGCTATAGCGCCATAGCTCGTTACTTTGCCATAAGGAATCAACCTTACTACTTCATATACTTTTTCGAAAAAATTTTCATCTTTCGCCATAGTAAGATTTTTAACTGCGAAGCATCTTAATGAGCGTTACAATAGCAATAAGGCCGGTAATTGTACCTATAAGATAGTTTACATTACGCATCAGGAAATCGGTCTTATGCTCAAATCTCCTAAAGAAAGCTATGTAAATATAAAATACGGTATAAGCCCCCAACGAAGCTCCAAGTACAAAAAGGAATATAGGTAAATTAGTAAACTCAAATACTTTTGATGCCGAAAACGAAACCCCCAGAAAAACATAATATGGAATAGCAAAAAAGTTAAGGGCAGATATAAGTGCACCTAAAAAAAAGTTACCTGTCTTGCTTCTCGTTTTCGAAAGATGTTCTGAATCCTTTTCCTCGTCTTTCTTTTTTGTTTTAGCAAAAAAGAAAAAATAAATCGTAACCACACCAAAAATACAAACCCCCGCTTCCTGAATATTCATAAGGATATCCGGGCTACGGTTGATCAGCTTTGCAAATGTAACAGCGACATAAGCCTGTACAAATAAAATTAAGGCCGCACCAAAACTAAAGAACCTGGCGTTGGATCGTCCTTCGCGCAGGCTTATTTTTGCAGCGGTCATGTTTAACAGTCCCGGTAACAGGGTAGCAACAAATGACAGTAAAAAACCCAATCCTACCGGTACTATTAATTTCATTCCTTATTTTATTTTAAACTTAATATAGGTTATAGGCTTATTCTGTTCAAGATATTGTTGTTCGTAGAATGTCTGAATTGCAGTCACAACCTCAGGAGATCCCTCATTACGGTATACGTTATGGTTGGCATATATCACCTCATGCCCTTCACCATGAAGCAGCCCAAGGGTATACCCATGCATGAACTCGCTATCGGTCTTAAGGTTCATAAAACCGTCTGCCTTTAATATCTTTTTATAACGCTGAAGGAATTCAGAGTTGGTAAGCCTGTGTTTGGTACGCTTATATTTTATTTGCGGATCAGGGAAAGTGATCCATATCTCTGATACTTCGCCTTCGGCAAAGAAATTATCGATAAGCTCGATCTGTGTGCGTAGAAAAGCTACATTATGCAAACCATTGTCTACGGCAGTCTTGGCACCTCTCCAAAAACGGGCACCTTTAATATCTATACCTATAAAATTGGTATCAGGGTAACGTTCAGCAAGACCTACCGAATATTCTCCTTTACCACAGCCAAGCTCCAGCACAATAGGATTGTCGTTCTTAAAAAATTCATTCCATTTGCCTTTTAATGCAAAATCTCCTGCTACAGCATCTTCTCTCGTTGGCTGCATTACGTTGCCAAATGTTTCGTTTTCTCTAAACCTCTTGAGTTTGTTCTTGCTTCCCACTTTTTAATTTAAATTTTTGGTAAAATTAGGGAAATATACGACAATGGAAATAATTTTAGATTGCACTTATTAAATAGTTATTAAAAACCTCCCACTTTGTCATATAAAAAGAGAATACTTGTTGCCCCGCTCAACTGGGGGCTTGGCCATGCCACACGCTGCATACCTGTTATCGAAGCACTGGAAAATCACGGATACGAACCCATTATCGCCTCAGACGGTATTGCCCTGGCATTGCTTAAAAAAGAGTTTCCTCATCTAACCGCGCTCGAGCTTCCGCATTACCATATAGAATATGCCAAGAGAGGCGTTTTCTTTAAACTAAAGATCATACGGCTGCTTCCGCAAATGCTAAAGGCAATACGCCAGGAGAAAAGAATAGTACGCCAGATCATAAAAGATCACAGCATAAAAGGCATTATCTCTGACAACAGGCTTGGTGCAAGGTCAAAAGCAATACCATCGGTATTCATTACGCACCAGCTTAATGTACTTACCGGGGCAACAACATTTATCACAACCCCATTACACCAACGGTTCATTAAGAAATATGACGAGTGCTGGGTACCCGATGTGGAACATGCACCAAACCTTAGCGGCAAACTGGGACACAGCTATGAAAGCTTCTTGCCGTTAAGATACATTGGCCCCTTAAGCCGACTGTATAAAAAGCCCGTGCCGATAAAATATGACCTTATGGTCATCCTTTCGGGAACAGAACCACAGCGCACCGAACTTGAGCTAAAACTCAGACCCGAACTATTAAAATTTAAAGGAAAGGTACTTTTTGTAAGGGGCGTTATTGAAGAGAATGAGAAAATAACTCAGGAAGGCAATATCACTTTTTATAACTTCATGAACAGTGCAGCACTGGAACAAGCGTTTAATGAAAGCGAAATGGTATTGTGCCGTTCGGGTTACAGCACCATAATGGATTTAGCCCAGATGGGTAAAAAAGCATTTTTTATCCCTACACCGGGGCGATATGAGCAGGAATACTTGGCCAAAAAGCTTAAAAAATCAGGATTGGTGCCTTATGCATCACAAAACGATTTTAAAATAAATGATCTGCGCAAGGCAGATCATTATAAAGGTTTAAAACATATCGCAGGCGATATGAAATGGAAAGATCTATTTTGTCTTTTCGAGCGTAAATGAGAATTCGGATCCTTTTCCGAATTCGCTCTCTACATATAGTTTCTCATCGTGAGCCTCAATAATATGCTTAACGATAGCAAGCCCAAGGCCTGAACCACCCTCGGTTCGGGCACCGCTCTTGTCTACACGGAAGAAACGCTCAAAAAGGCGTGAGATATTCTTTTGCTCTATCCCTTCGCCATTGTCTTTTACGCGAATGATCACTTTATTATTTACAAGGTCTTCGATACTGATCTCTGTAGTACCATTCTCCTTACCGTATTTTATGGAGTTTACCACGAGGTTAGTCACTACCTGCTGTACCTTCTCCTGATCGCCATATACCCATATAGGCTTAAAATACTTCATGTCAAACATAAGCATTATACCTTTGGCATCGGCTTTCATCTCAAGAAGGTCGAATACATTCTGAATAACCTCTACAATATTGAATCGCGTAAAATTAAGGTTCAGGTCACCCACCTCAAGCTTGGTGATCATATCAAGATCCTGAACGATATAAATAAGCCTTTCCACGCCTTTTTCGGCACGTTGAAGGTATTTTTTACGCAATGCCTTATCGTCCATGGCCCCATCAAGAAGCGTTAGTATGTATCCCTGAACAGTAAACAAAGGTGTTTTTAGTTCGTGCGATACATTCCCAAGGAATTCCCTACGGTATTCTTCGCGAATCTTAAGGGTTTCGATCTCTATTTTCTTATCGCGGGCAAACTTTTCGACTTCGCGGGTAAGTGTTGCCATATCGGTAGTGATAGACTTGTTTCTGAAACTGCTCGACTCTAACAGGGAGACATCGTCATATATTTTTTTTACCCTTCGGTAAATAAAACGCTCTACCCTGTACTGCAGTACAAAAAAGGAAAATATAAACAGTGCAATTGAGAATATTACAATGAAATTCCAATTAAGTATAAGGAAATAATACAACATAACCGCCAGGAAGGCGGTTGAGAAAAGTGATATGTAAAATGCCGATTTAACGGCAAATTTATATGTTTTTTTAAAGCTTATTGCCACTAAATTTCGAGCTTATAGCCCACTCCTTTTATAGTTTTAAACAAATCGTCTCCAATTTTTTCGCGAAGCTTTCTAATGTGTACGTCTATGGTACGGCCACCTACAACAACTTCGTTACCCCATACCTTGTCAAGAATTTCTTCTCTTTTAAATACTTTACCGGGTTTAGAAGCTAAAAGATAAAACAGTTCGAATTCTTTTCTTGGAAGCACTATTTCTTTATCTTCCATTACTATTTTATATTCTTCGCGGTTTATCTCGATAGTACCCACTCTAAGAACATCTTCTTTTGCCTCATCATCTTTAAGCCTTCTAAGCAAAGCTTTTACTTTGCTTACTAACAATTTTGGTTTGATAGGTTTTGCAATATAATCATCAGCACCTGCATCGAACCCTGCCACCTGCGAATAGTCTTCGCTTCTTGCAGTAAGGAAAGTAATGATCACGTTGCTAAGCTCCGGGATCTTCCTTATGTTCTCTACCGCTTCCATACCATCCATTTCTGGCATCATTACATCAATAATGATAAGGTGCGGAAGTTCTTTTTTTGCTTTGGCTACTGCCTCTTTCCCATTAACCGCGGTAGACACCTGATATCCTTCCTGTGTTAGGTTGTACCCTACAATTTCCAGGATATCCTGCTCATCGTCAACCAGTAAGATCTTAATCTCTTTTTTCTTCATAATGACAATTCATCTGTGTTTTCGGGCTCAAAGGTAAAGATAATACAAAACCATCAAACGTGTTAACAATTATTTAATCCCTTAACAATTTAATAATAAATAGTAAATCCAGTCATAACGATTATGTAACACAGCATCCAAATCCCGGCAGTTACTTTGCAGCAAAATTATAACACACGAAATGAAACTTAAATTTTTATTAATTGCACTCTTTATTGTAACGTTAGGGTTCGCCCAAAACAAAGGTACAATTACCGGTACTATTACCGACAAAAACATGACAGATGAAACACTACCTTTTTCTAGCGTAGTTGTTAAAGGAACATCTGTTAGCGCAAACGCCGACGAAAATGGTGTTTACTCATTATCTGTTAACGAAGGAACACACACACTTATCTTTAACTTCTTAGGTTATCACAATGCCGAAGTACAAGTATCGGTTAAAGCAGGTGAAACTAAAGTAGTAAACCAGGCACTAGAGTCTACCAGCGTTCAGCTTGCAGACGTAGTAATAGAGAAAGTGGTGAACCGTGAAAAAGAATCGGCTCTTATGGCAGAGCAGCAAAATGCTGTAGAAATGAAACAGGCCATTGGCGCACAGGAGCTTTCACGTAAAGGTATCAGTGATGCAGCTGCAGCCGTTATAAAAACATCTGGTGTTGCAAAATCTGACGATGTAAACAATGTATTCGTACGTGGTCTCGGAGACCGTTACAACTCAACTACATTAAACGGGCTACCTCTTCCTTCAGAAGATCCTGTATATAAAAATATTTCACTTGAATTCTTTGGCTCATCTATTATAAAGAATATCAACATCAACAAAACGTTCAGCGCTGATCTTTATGGTGATAATGCAGGAGCTAATATTGACATTGCCTCTAAAGAAGTAGATAAAAGAAGTTATTTTACTGCAGGTGTAGGAACAGGTTACAACACCAATGCACTTGGCGCAAGTAATTTTCTGGTAGCCGATGGTGCTTACAATTACTTTGGGTTTTTAGAAAACGGAAATGACGTTCCTCTTAACAACCTTAAAAGCTACGATTTTAAAACAAGCTTTGCCCCTCTACAAAAAAGCAATACCGTTAATTCAAACTTCAATATTGCAGCAGGCGGTAAGTTTGACCTTGGTGAAGAAAAAACACTTTCGGTTTTTGCCGTGGCACAAAACTCAAGTGATTTTGTATACAAAGAAGGCCAGACAGCATCGGTAAACCCACAGGGTGGTTACGGAATGGATATGGATTTTGAAAAATCAGAATACAAAGCTACTCAGGCAGTATTAGGAAATGTAAAATATAAATACGGAAACCAAAGGAGCATTGCATACAACGCCCTTTATATTCACGACAGCAAACAATCAGTAGGTGATTATAGCGGTTTTTCTAAAAACATAAACGACAATAACGACGCTAACAATTCATTTATACGTCGTCAGCAATTAAACAATAACAACCTGTTTGTTAACCAGTTATTAGGCGAATACCGCTTTAATGACAAGATAAAAGCAAATGCAAGCGTTGCTTACAACATGATCAGGTCAAGCGAGCCGGACAGACGTACTAACTCATACGATTATGATTATAATGGTACAAACGGTAACGGATATACTGTAGCAAGTAACTCGGCAGGTCTTAACAACCGTTTTTACTCTACACTTGAAGAGAATGATATTGCAGGAAAACTTGAAGGAGAATATACATTTAACCCTGAAAGCAACCTGAAAAAGATATTAACTGTAGGTTTTAACATCCGTAGTACAGACAGAACTTTTAACTTTACACAGATCAACTACGACTTTAACAATCCTGTAGCAATTGATATCAACAATCCTGATGCAGTATTCAACCAGGAAAACTTAACACTTGGGAAAAACAATGGTGGATTTGACCTTGTAACAGGAAGAGGAAAACAAGCGAATGCACTTGATCCTTTCTACTACCTGGCTGACAGACAAATTGTATCGGGTTATGCACAAATGGCATACCCATTCAGCGAAAAGCTAACGGTTCAGGCTGGTGTGCGTTTTGAAAAAGTAAACCAGACAATTGACTGGGACACTAACCTTTCAAGCAGTGTAAACAACCTTGCTATAGACCCTTCTAAGATTGACAAGAATTACTTTCTGCCAAGCCTTAACATGAAGTATTCGATAAACGAGAAAAATGCATTACGTTTTGCAGCAAGCCAGACTTATACATTGCCTCAGTTTAAAGAAACAGCAGCTTTCCTTTATGAGGATATAAACTTTTCAGAAATGGGTAACCCTGACCTGTTACCATCTACAAATTACAACGTAGACCTTAAATATGACTGGTACCTGTCAGACAATGAAGTTATCTCAATAGGTGGTTTGTACAAATACATACAAGACCCGATAAGCCGTATGAGAATCCTTTCTGCTGCTAATGACCTTTCTTATGTAAATACCGAAAAAGCTTTTGTTGCCGGTGCTGAAGTAGAAGTAAGAAAAAACATTTTCAGAATGGGGAGCGACCTAAGAAAAAAAGATCTGACATTCGGGCTTAACGCTTCTTACCTGTACACTGAGCAGGTTCAGAACGATGCTACAACAGATAAATATACGGTACAGTTTACCCATGACAAAGGAAGAATGCAGGGTGCATCTCCGCTACTTATCAATACAGACATCAGCTATAACGTAAGCGATGATAAAACAGCTTTACTATCAACTCTTGTTTTCTCATACTTCTCTGACAAAGTTTACTCAGTAGGTACAAATAGTAACGAAAACATAATAGAGAAAAGCGTACCGGGACTGGATTTCATCAATAAATTTGACATCAAAGACAGTAACATTCAGCTAAGCCTTGGTGTTAAAAACATACTGAATCCAAGATACAGACTTACCCAGGATACCAGCTTAAATGGCACAACCACGGAAACGATTGTAAACAATTACCGCAAAGGAGTATTCTTATCGTTCGGTATAAACTGGACACTATAATAAGCGAACACAACAATTAAATCAGATAAATATTTTTTTTTAAACAATTAATTAAACTATGAATTTCAAAACCATGAACACAATGAAAAAAGTTCTTATGCTTTCCCTTATCGCAGGCTTCTTTACAGCTTGTGGAGACGATGATTCAAAACCATCTACTAACCCAGGTACAGCTGACGGAGTAATTACTTCTCTTCAGGATCCTGACTATAGCGCTACTGCTCTTAAAGGAATCATTGGTGCTAACATCGAATTGCCAGCTGGAGAGTATGTACTTTCTGCAGGTCTTGTTGTAAGAGCTCCTTACACACTTAAACTTGCTCCGGGCGTTACTTTTAAAGCTGTGGCTGGTGGTACAAACGTTTATGTAATTGTTGAGCAAGGTGCTAAACTTGATGCTCAGGGTACTGAAGCAGCTCCTATTACTTTTACATCTAACGCTGCAACTCCTGAACCAGGTGACTGGGGTGGTGTAATCCTTTGTGGCAAAGCTCCTATCAGTGGTGGTGGTACTGCTGTAACTGAGGTTGTTGACCATTTCTATGGTGGTGAGGATACTAATGACAACTCTGGTTCTCTTAACCACATTGTTATCAAATATTCTGGTGCACGTATCAACGGTGAAAAAGAATTTAACGGTCTTACTTGCTACGGTGTAGGTAAAGGTACTTCTATCCAAAACATCGCTATCTACAATGGTGATGACGATGCTATCGAATTCTTCGGTGGTTCAGTAGATGTTACTAACCTTCTTGTAGTTAACGCTAAAGATGATATGATTGACTGGACTCAAGGTTATGTAGGTAAAATAACTAACGCTTATGCTGTTAGAGAAGCTGCTTACACTGCTATATCTTCTGACCCAAGAGGTATCGAAGCTGATGGTAACCTTGACGGTCTTAACCCTACTCAGGGAGGTCAGTCTAACCCAACAGTTACAGGTCTTACAATCGTAAACAATGCTCCTGTTGCTCTTTCTGACATCATCAAAATCAGAAGAGGTAGTGGTGCAATCATCACTAACACTCTTGTTCTTTGGAATGCTTCAGCTACTGTAGCTCCAGACGATTTCGTAGACTGTACAGATTCTCTAGGTCATGCTATGGCTAGTACTTCAGTTACTGTACTTGCTAACGGTGCTGCACTTAACCTTACAGATAACAAAGCTGGCGATAATAACGCTACAATTTCTGTAACTCAGGGTACTACAGGTGGTGCTACCACTTCAGCATTTGCTTGGACTGGTTACGCTTTCTAATCTGAAAGAAAATCAAATAAAATAATTTCTTCACGAAATACTTTAAACATCCGCCAAATGGCGGATGTTTTTTATTTTGGCAATATATGCAGCTTTTCCGCAGTTAAATATTGTTTTTTATAACTCTTATATAGTGAAGACTAATAATTTAACAATAATGCTTTTTTGGTATAATATTTGAAACATCTTTTGTATCTTTACACAATCATTACACCATATGACAAAAAAATACTTTTATATCGCCTTACTCCTAACCTGCCTATGTTCTCTTGGTGCCGTTGCACAGGAAAGCAGAAGTACTGTGGCGGCCGGTAAAGAACCTATTGAAGGTCTTAACATCTACCCCAACCCTACAAAAGCAGACAGGATTTACATTACCACGGCAAAACCTGCCATGAGTAAAGAGGTAGAAATTTATGACATGCTTGGAAAAAAAATACTTCAGGCTACCCTTAACGGAAAAGAATTGAATATTTCTAATCTTAACCGTGGTGTATATATCATTAAAGTAAGAGAAGGTGATGCCTCTGCTACCCGTAAACTGGTTGTAGAGTAACCCTGCCAAAAATAATCACAAGCACCGCCACGGCGGTGCTTTTTTATTTTATAGTGTTCAAACTTTTCACTGCAATCAAAAAAGTTTAAACAAGTTCTTTCGTATTTTTACAAAAAATAATTTCCCTTGGTCAACGCTCAGGACATATTTGCAATAGGCTCTAAAAAAGAGTTCGAAAAGATTACCTTAAAAGTGTTTCGTCACCAGTACGACAACAATACCGTATACCGCGATTTTTGCAGCTTTTTAAAAAAAGATAAGCAAAACGTGAAATCGGTTCAGGAAATCCCTTTCTTACCCATACAGTTCTTTAAAAGCCATGACGTTGTAAGCTCCACCGATCCTGTTCAGGAAACCTTTACCAGCAGCGGCACAACAGGCATGGTAACCAGCCGCCACCTTGTAACCGACCTGAACTATTACGAGCAAAGCTTTCGCCTTGCGTTCTCGCAATTCTATGGTAATATAGAAGATTATGCCGTGCTGGCACTCCTGCCGTCTTACCTGGAACGCGAGGGATCGTCACTCATATATATGGTAGAAGATCTTATTGAAGGCTCCAACAACTCTCACAGCGGCTTTTACCTGCACAATTATGACGAACTCATAACAAAGCTCACCGCTCTTGATAAAGCCGGGCAAAACGTGCTGCTGATAGGCGTTACCTATGCACTTTTGGATTTGGTAGAAAAACAAAGCTTCGATCTTAAAAACACCATTATCATGGAAACCGGAGGCATGAAAGGTCGCCGCAAAGAGATGATCCGTGAAGAGCTACACGATGTGCTTTGCAAAGGTTTTGGTGTAAGCAAGATCCATTCAGAATATGGCATGACCGAATTATTATCTCAGGCATATTCTTTGGGTGACGGTATATTTGAGTGCCCGCCATGGATGGATATCCTTATACGCGATACAGAAGATGCGTTAAGCTATGTCGATTCCGGCAAAACAGGCGGCATCAATGTAATTGACCTTGCAAATATCAATTCCTGCTCATTTATTGCCACTCAGGATTTGGGTAAAAAATACCCCAACCAATCGTTTGAAGTATTGGGCCGTTTCGATAATTCGGATATCCGCGGATGTAACCTTATGGTATACTAAACATTAACCCGCACATTTCCAGTCTATAATAAACTAAACATTACAATTTAGCTTGTAAATCGACATATTTACGCTGTTTCTAAAAAATATCACAAAATAATTTACACCTTCGTTGAATTAACTTTTAATTAAACCGAACGCAATTGCTGACACGTAGACTTTAAACATCTAATTTGTAGATATTTAGAAATATTTAACAAGAAAAAAATACCGTAAAAATATTTTTTCTGAAAAATTTATTTACATAGATTTAACAAAATTAATCTTAAATCTATAATAAATTATGAAACCAAATCACCTTTTAACAGGCTTTCTAGTAATCGGATCAGTTTTAACAATGAGTGCTCAGGATGTATCATCATCACCTTATCTGGTTAGTGGTGGCCAGGACGCAGGACACAACGGAGATAAAGGAACGTACTATGGCTATCAAGCCGGAAAACAAACAGTGGCTGAAGCAATCGGAAATTGTTTTATTGGCCATGATGCAGGTGTAGGCAATATTACCGGAGTAGAAAATGTATTCATGGGACTTCAATCAGGAACCAACAGCAGCGAGGGCCATCAAAATGTATTTATTGGATCTTACTCAGCTGTGTCAAGTATAAACAGTAACCGCAATGTAGTCATAGGACAACAGGCCGGTGACAAAATGGTAAGTGGCGATTCAAACGTATATTTAGGAATATATTCAGGCAGCGGCGGACCATCAAAACCTAATAACAATACCTTTCTAGGAGCCTTTTCAGGCACAAATAGTTATGGGTCAGGCAACGTATTCCTTGGTACCCGCGCAGGGGCAGGATCAAAAGTAGACAATCAGCTATACATCTCAAACTCTGACGATGCAACACCACTTATCTGGGGTGATTTTAAAAACGACCTTGCGAAAGTTAACGGTAAATTAGGCACCGGAAATCTTGTAAATTTCCCAACCATGGCAGGCAACGTAAATGTTAGCAAATACTCGATTTTTGCAATGGGAGGCATCCTTACAGAGGAAGTGCGCATCATGAAAAATATAGATTGGGCAGATTATGTTTTCGATGCAGATTACAAATTGTCAACTCTTGACGAAGTAGAAGCTTTCATCCAACAGAATGGCCATTTACCAAACGTCCCTTCTGCCACAGAAATTAAAAGAGACGGACTTGAACTGGGCGAAATTGCCAAGATCCAGCAGGAAAAAATTGAAGAACTGACACTATATCTTATAGAGCAGAAAAAGCAAAACGAAAAGCAGGATCAGCAAATAAAAGAACTGACAGCACTGGTACAGCAACTAACTCAAAAGAAATAAATATAACATCATAAACAGTAACATATATGAAAAAGTTATATTTATTACTAACAGCAATAGCGCTGACAGTTGTTAGCGGCTATTCCCAAAACCTCCAAAACGCCAACTGGTATTTTGGTGACTTCGCAGGAGTGACCTTCCTGCCAAATCCAAGTGCACCAACAGGAGTAAGCAATAGCGCAATGCATGCTTATGAATCGGCAGCATCGGTTTCAGACCCCACAGGACAACTATTGTTTTACACCAATGGCTGGACCGTATACAACAGGCAACATCAGGTTATGACAAACGGAAATGGCCTGTTGGGAGACTTATCAAACAGCCAGATGGCTATTGTACCCCGCCCGGGATATCCTGACAGGTATTATATAATTGCCATGGATGGTTCATCGGGATATATGAACGGCCTTACCTATTCTGAAGTTGATATGGCAATAGGAACTGATGGAGCGGTAACATCAACCAAAAATGTTTTTTTTAAAGACCACAATGGTGTTACGATAAATTCCCCATACAATCTAAACGGCCCAAACTACTCAGAAAAAGTAACTACGACAAAACACTGTAATGGTGTCGATTATTGGATTGTCACTCAAATAAAGGATAATATTTATTCTTATAAAGTGACGTCCTCAGGCATCAGTGTACAACCTGTAGTTTCACCAGCTTATATTGGCTCTTCTTTGCCCGGAAATGGGCAGGGAAACATAAAAATAAGCCCTGACAACAAACGCATAGCTATATGTTATAGTTCCAATAATGGTGGTGTTATGCTTGGCCAGTTCAATAGCGCAACAGGACAGGTTATCTTAGACCCGAATGTAATATCGTTAGGCAATATGTCTTACTTCCGTTTAGAATTTTCACCTTCAAGCCAGTATGTATATTTCTCTGCAGGCAGTGCCCTGTATGTAACCAGTGCTTATTCTAATACTGCTACGCTTGTGACTAACGCTGTTCCTATTAATGCAATTCAGCGTGCTCTAAACGACAAAATATATATTACATATGGCATCGTGGCCCACAACTCCCATCTGGCAGTCCTTAACGATCCTGACAACGCTGCAAATCCCGATTTTCAAACTAACGCAATCGATTTAAGCCCTGCCTACCACAACGGCTACACAAACCTGCCTCCATGGGTATACAGGCATGGTGCCGGCTGTGACGACCATATAGTGCTAACAATCCCAGAGGGAAATATAACACATGAGTACAAGTATAGCAATTACGTGCAGGCAGAGGGCAATTACAAAATAATCTCCTCGCTTCAGGACATTACCATGCAGGCGGGCAACTATATTGTTTTAAAACCCGATGTTTATATCAAAAGTGGCAGTAAATACTATGGCCATATTGAAGACTGTGGAAGCAATCTTCGCCTCGCTATAGCTGTATGTCAGGAAAGCCAAAGCCAGACTGAAGAGGTTAACGAAGTTTCAAGAACAGGGCTTCAGTTATTCCCTAACCCTGCAAAAGACATTGTAAACTTCTCATTACCTGACGAAATCATAAGCCAGGTTACCATCAGTTCACTCAGCGGATTAACTTTAATTCAGGAGCAACCTAAAGACAACGCAGTAAATGTGTCACGTCTTGAAAAAGGAATCTATATTGTTGTGATTACCACACAATCAGGCAAAACATACAATAAGAACCTTGCTATCGAATAATTTTGATCAACAATAGCGCTTACACAAGTGCATTAATACAAAAAGGAGCCCTCAATCAGAGGGCTCCTTTCAATTATATATAGTCAGTTATTATCCTTCAACAGGAATAACGAAGTTCTTTTTCTTACCGTGCGATACAAGAATATATTTACCAAGAATAATATCCGATTCAGATAATGTAAATGTCTCAGTTACTTTGTCTTTATTGATGGCAACCGCATTAGCGATAAGTGCTTTTCTTGCCTCACCACGCGATGAGAATATACCCGTTGAATCCGACAGGATGCTCACGATATTAGCCTCTTCGCCAAGATCGGCTTTTTTTATAGCCGGAGTAAGGAATTCACCAAAGATATCGGTAAAGAATTCATCATTAAGACCTTCAAGATCCTGCTTGTTATAGTTAGAGAATACAAATTCCGATTTTTTAACCGAATCTTCCATATCCTCTTTAGAGTGAACAAAAGTAGTTACCTCTGCAGCAAGTTTCTTTTGAAGTATCCTTAAATGCGGAGCTTCGGCATGCTGTGCAATAAGCGCTTCTATCTCTTCCTGCGGAAGGAATGTAAATATCTTTATGTATTTTTCAGCATCGGCATCGCTTGTATTCAGCCAGAACTGGTAAAATTTGTATACCGATGTCTTGTCTGCATCAAGCCATATATTTCCACCTTCAGATTTTCCGAATTTAGAACCGTCAGCCTTCGTGATAAGCGGACATGTCATGGCATAAGCCTTAGCACCTTCGTCGTTCATTCTGCGCACAAGCTCAGTACCCGTAGTGATGTTACCCCACTGGTCGCTTCCGCCCAACTGAAGCATACAGTTGTATTCTTTATGCAGGTGGTAAAAATCGTACCCCTGGATCAACTGGTACGTAAATTCAGTAAATGACATTCCTGATCCCGCTTCGCCTGTAAGGCGTTTTTTAACCGAATCTTTTGCCATCATGTAGTTAACCGTAATACGTTTACCCACATCACGCACAAACCCGATGAACGAGAATTCCTTCATCCAGTCGTAGTTATTTACCAATACCGGTGCGTTGGCTTCGGTAGAGTTAAAATCAAGGAAACGCGAAAGCACACCTTTGATACCTTCTACGTTTTTATTCAGTGCAGCCTCATCAAGCAAATTACGCTCGTCAGACTTACCCGATGGGTCACCGATCATACCGGTAGCACCTCCTACAAGGGCGATAGGCTTATGGCCGCATTTGTTTAGATGAACCAATATAATGATAGGCACAAGGCTGCCGATGTGCAGTGAATCTGAAGTTGGATCAAAGCCAATATAGGCTGTGGTCATTTCTTTATTCAGTTGCTCTTCGGTTCCCGGCATAATGTCGTGCACCATGCCCCTCCATCTTAGTTCTTCTACAAAATTTTTCATAAGTATGTTTTAATGAGTTGCAAAAATACAAACCTGACAAACATTTTTGATTAACATTTGTAAAATATTCTCCTTTTACATCCTACATTTGTAAATATGATACTAGTAACCGGCGGAACAGGATTAGTTGGTGCGCATTTACTGCTCGAAATTACAGGAAGCGGACAAAAAGTGCGCGCTCTCTATCGCACTGACAAATCTCTCGATAAAACCCGTGCCCTTTTTACAGCCAATGCCAATCCTCATTTTGAAACTATAGAATGGGTAATAGGCGACATTACCGATATACCATCGCTTGAAGATGCTTTTGCCGGCATTGACATTGTATACCATTGTGCCGCCTACGTGTCTTTTGAACCGAAGGACGAAGAAATGCTGCGCAACGTAAACATTGAAGGTACAGCAAACATGGTAAACTGCGCACTTGATTATGGCGTGAAGAAATTTTGCCATGTAAGCTCAATTGCAGCATTAGGCGACGCTAAAGAAAACGAAACCATTACCGAAGAAACCGAATGGAATCCTGAGGTAACGCACAGCGATTATGCCATTAGTAAATATGGCGCTGAGATGGAAGTATGGCGTGCATGGCAGGAAGGCCTTAATGTGATTATTGTAAATCCGGGAATTATTTTTGGTAAAGGCTTTTGGGATTCTGGCAGCGGGAAGATGTTCAAAGCCGTAGATAAAGGACAGTATTTTTACACAAAAGGCAGTTGCGGTACTGTCGCAGTAGAAGATGTGGTAAAAGCAATGATGTCTCTTATGTCAACCGATACCAATGGCGAACGTTACACCCTAATTGCTGATAATGTTTCGTATAAAGATATGCTGGACACCATTGCCGACGGCATGAAAAAAAGCCGCCCTTCACTGCATGCCTCTCATTTAATGACATCTGTGGCATGGCGACTGGACTGGTTCTTTTCTAAACTGTTCAGGCAAAGGAGAAAACTAACCCGGAGCATGGCACGCTCATCACACAACCATGAGCGCTACAGCAACGCTAAGCTTAAAGAAAAACTTGATTTTACTTTTGTTTCCCCTGCTGTTTTTCTAAAGCAGCTTTCCGAAGGTTATCGTGCTTAGCACGAGCCTTGACAGGATCAGCTTTTTTAGCAGCTTTTGAAGTATCTGCTTTTACCGAAAACTGATCTTTTTCTTTTTTTATCCTTTCGGAAGCCTTTTTTTGTATGCCTTCATATTTTTCCATATTGGCAGCATACCATGCGTTGTTTTGGGCAAAAGTAAGACTGTCAATCTTGTATTTTTTGTAGATATAGTTTTTGGGCTCCACATCGTTATCCGTCAGCGCCTGTGGCTGGGATGCCCTCAAAGCCTGAATAATGTTAATATCATAAATGATATTTGCCATCTCATCCTCGGTAAGCAGGTGCTTTGGTTTTTCGACAGTTTCTTTCGCACACGAAAAAAGGAGGATCGAAAGCAATAACAATGTAATTCTTTTCATAGTACCCAAGATACTTTTATCTGTCAAACAATAATCTTTCTCCACAACGAAGGTCTTTTACCTTAAAGTTGTTGTATACAAGCGAACCGTTTACAAATGTATGGGTTATCCTCGATTTGAAGTTTACGCCTTCAAACGGAGACCATCCGCATTTGTACAGTATATTTTCTTTTTTTACGTTCCATGGCAGACCCGGGTTTACAATGGCAAGATCGGCATAGTAGCCCTCCCTGATAAAACCAC
This sequence comes from Flavobacterium hauense, assembly GCF_054457175.1. Taxonomy (NCBI): domain Bacteria; kingdom Pseudomonadati; phylum Bacteroidota; class Flavobacteriia; order Flavobacteriales; family Flavobacteriaceae; genus Flavobacterium; species Flavobacterium hauense. The sequence goes on along the minus strand of NZ_JBTKVX010000002.1, from coordinate 179,093 downwards.
GTTTCTCGATCTTGAATATTTTGGCAGGGTTGTGCGCCATTTTCTCCACGATCTTCTCTACCGAAATTTTCTTTTGGTGATATGCCTCAAACATTGCCACTACAGCATGCTGAACCAGCGGCCCTCCTGAAGGCGAGCTTGTATAAGGATTTTTCTTTTCGTCAAGGGTGTGAGGAGCATGGTCAGTCGCTATAACATCAATCCTGTCATCAAGCAACGCTTCCCAAAGTGCCTGGCGGTCTTCGGCAGTTTTTACAGCCGGATTCCATTTTATAAGTGCACCTTTCTTTTCATAATCAGCATCGCTGAACCACAGGTGGTGTACACATACCTCGGCAGTGATCATTTTATCTTCAAGCGGGATCTTGTTGGTAAACAGGTCGGTCTCGATAGCTGTAGACACATGGAATACATGCAGCCTTGCACCTGTTTTCTTAGCAAGCTCAATTGCTCGTGAAGAAGATATGTAGCAAGCCTCGGCACTACGGATAAGCGGGTGAAATTTCACCGGGATATCCTCGCCATATTCAGTTTTATATTTTTCAAGATTAGTACGGATGGTAGCCTCGTCTTCACAATGTGCAGCAATAAGCATCTTTGTGCTCGAGAATATCTTTTCCAGTACAGCTTCATCGTCTACCAGCATATTACCTGTAGATGAGCCAAGGAAAAGCTTAATACCCGCAACATTCTTAGGATTGGTCTTAAGCACTTCTTCAAGGTTATCGTTAGTACCACCCATCATGAACGAGTAGTTGGCATACGAAGTTTCAGAAGCCCTTTGGTATTTTTGCTCTAACAGCTCTTGTGTTACCGCGTTGGGTACAGTATTAGGCTGCTCTATAAAAGAAGTGATACCACCGGCAACAGCAGCACGCGATTCGGTTTCAATAGTTCCTTTATGGGTTAATCCCGGTTCGCGGAAATGCACCTGGTCATCTATGGCACCAGGTATCAGGAAGCTTCCTTCGGCATCAATAATTTGTACGTCGGAAAACTTAGGGCTTATTTTTTCGGCAATTTCTTTGATGAATTTATCTTCGATAAGCACATCACCTTCAAAAATAGTTCCTTCGTTTACAATCCTGGCATTCTTAATTAAAATCCTGTTCATTAATTCTTTTCTATAGTCTGTTAAGCATTTTTTTCATTCGCAGCGCCACTACACCAAAGATAGCTTCTTTTATGATAGCATTGCTCATTTTCGATTCGCCTTTTGTCCTGTCTGTGAAGATAATAGGCACTTCTACAATATTAAAACCGTTCGCATGCGCACGGTATTTCATTTCGATCTGGAAGGCATAGCCCACAAATTTTATCCTGTCAAGGTTCACGCTCTCCAATACCTTTCGGCGGTAGCATATAAACCCGGCAGTAGCATCTCTTATCGTCATACCTGTAATTGTCCTTACATAAGCCGAAGCATAGTATGACATCAGCACCCTGTTCAGCGGCCAGTTAACCACATTCACTCCGGTAACATAACGGGAACCTATCGCTACATCGGCACCTTTTACACAGGCAGCGTGCAACTTTTCAAGATCCATCGGGTTATGCGAAAAATCGGCATCCATCTCAAAGATGTATTCATATTTCCTCGCAATAGCCCATTTAAAGCCATGTACGTAAGCAGTACCCAATCCGGATTTACCCGGACGCACTTCAAGAAAAAGCTGTTCAGGATATTCGGCCTGCAGCTCCCTTACCTTTTGGGCGGTGCCATCGGGAGAGTTATCGTCTACAATAAGCACATCGAAGGCCGTATCAAGCAGGAAAACTGCCCTGATGATAGCTTCAATATTTTCAATCTCGTTATAAGTAGGTATTATAACTATGCCTTCGTTCATGTGGTGCCTTGAATTTTTGTGCAAAAATAACGTATTTCTAACGCTCTACACATAATTAAATTATAATTAAAATAAGAGAATGTAAAAAACACTAATTTTGCGGCATGATGGAACTGGTTTATAACGAGAGACTGGCAAGCGGCAAAGACTGGGCAACACTGCTTTTTGTGGCCTGTTTTGCCATAATTGCAATCAACCGAAATGTATTTGAAAACCGCTTTTCAGAATTTATAAAACTTGCGGTTTCAGACAAATACACCAAGATATATAAAGACAGCGGCAACATGCTAAGCTGGTTTACCATCTCTTTTTTCCTGATACAGGTCATTTCGTTCACATTCCTGCTACAGTTCCTGCTGAGCTATAACGACCCCGACCCGGGAAAAAAAACAAGCTGGATCTTTTTCATACAGCTGTTTACATTAATAGGCGTTTTTATTCTCGCCAAGTACCTTATAGAGAAAATTATTGCCACCGCATTCAATATAGAAGAGTTTAATGAGCTCTTTAACCTGCACAAAGTCAACTACCGTACTTATATCGGATTATTGCTTTTGCCTGTAAATATTTTCTTATTTTACAATAACTCACAGCACACAATTGTCATATACGTAATTATAGGACTGATAATCGCTGCCAGCATAACTTCATATCTTGTTTCATTGCGGATTTATCAAAATTTGATCCTTGGGAAGTTATTCTATTTTATTTTGTATCTTTGCACACTTGAAATAGCGCCCTATTATTTCATGTATTATTGGTTTACAAACGTATAGTATAGAACATTAAAATATGAAAGTGAAAACAATTTTGGTTTCTCAGCCAGAACCTAAAGTAGAAAATTCACCATACTTCGAACTTCAACAGAAACTAAAAGTAAAAGTTGATTTCAGGTCATTTATTCACGTAGAGGGTGTTAGCGCAAAAGATGTAAGGGCTCAAAAAATTGACCTTAACAATTATACTGCTATTATTCTTACCAGCAAGTTTGCGGTAGATCACTTCTTCCGTGTAGCAGAAGAGATGCGTTATAAAGTACCTGAAACACTAAAATACTTCTGTCAGAGCGAAGCTATTGCCTTTTACCTGCAAAAATATGTAGTGTATCGTAAGCGAAAAATATATGTAGGACAAAAGGACTTTGCAGATATGGCTCCGCTTATCAAAAAGTACAAAGACGAAAAGTTCCTGCTGCCGTCGTCAGACCAGCTTAACCACGATATACCTCCAACACTGGATGCCTTAAAGGTAGACTGGACTCCGGGAACCTTCTATAAGACGGTTATGAGCGACCTTAGCGACCTTAAAGACGTGTACTATGATGTACTTGCATTCTTTACGCCAACAGGGATTAAATCGCTTTTCAAGAACTTCCCTGACTTCCAGCAAAACAATACGCGTATCGCTGTATTTGGAAGCACAACGCAAAAGGAAGCCCTTGAACACGGACTAAGAGTTGATATCATGGCTCCAACACCGGATACCCCGTCTATGACCATGGCTTTAGAGAAATACATTATTAAAGCTAATAAAGAGACTAAGGAAAAATAGAACTTTACTTTATATACAAAAACAGCCGCTCAATGAGCGGCTGTTTTGTTTTATACTCCTCACCCCCGACCCCTCTCCAAGGGAGAGGGGAGTGAAAACCTAATCGGCATCGTATTTCACGAACTGTGTGCTTGCCCCTCTCGTTTGGAGAGGGTCGGGGGTAAGGAAAACCGCAACTCAACCACCCACCCTATAGGCATTCCTCCAAAGGAGGGAAAAGCTTACTCACATCCTCAAAAAGAGAAACTGAAATAAACGCATAAAAAAACTGCCCCATTACTGAGGCAGCCTTCTTTCCAAAAAACATCTATTCTAAAATTCACATTATGCCAACGGTCCGCCGGACATAATCTCTTCATTTGCAAATTCTTCGAATTTGGCAAAATTATTTTTAAATGCTGCAGCCAGTTCAAGGGCTTTTGCATCATAAGCTTCTTTATCTTCCCATGTATTCCTTGGGTTTAGTATTTCCGCAGGAACATTAGGACAACTTTGTGGTTTAGCCAGGCCAAACACAGTGTGGTTTTTATACTCAACATTATCAAGCTCACCATTAAGTGCAGCCGTGATCATGGCACGTGTATATTTCAACTTCATCCTTTGACCTGTGCCATAGGCACCACCAGACCATCCTGTATTGATTAACCATACATTCACGTCGGCATCTTTCATTTTCTTAATAAGCATCTCAGCATATTTTGCAGGGTGAAGCGGCATGAAAGGCGCTCCAAAGCAAGCAGAGAAGTTAGGCTGTGGCTCGTTTACACCTGCTTCAGTACCGGCAACTTTTGCAGTATAACCAGAAATGAAGTAGTAAGCAGCCTGTCCCGGAGTCAGTTTAGAGATTGGAGGCAGGATACCAAACGAGTCAGCGCTCAGGAAGAAAATATTCTTAGGGTTATGCCCTACTGAGTCCGGCTGTATGTTATCGATATGGTAAATTGGGTAACTAACACGTGTATTAGGAGTGATTGACACATCATCAAAATCCACCTCGTTAGTTCCTTCTTTAAAGATCACGTTTTCAAGGATCGCTCCTCTTTTGATTGCCCTGAAGATATCCGGCTCATTTTCCTCGGTAAGGTTAATTACCTTGGCATAACAGCCACCTTCAAAGTTAAATACGGTGTTATCGCTTGTCCAGCCGTGCTCATCGTCTCCGATAAGTTTACGTGCAGGATCGGCAGAAAGCGTTGTTTTCCCGGTACCTGAAAGGCCGAAGAAAATCGCTGTATCACCTTTTTCACCAACGTTAGCACTACAGTGCATCGGTAGTGTATTCTTATCTACAGGAAGGATAAAGTTCAGTGCCGAGAAGATGCCCTTTTTCATCTCGCCTGTATATCCTGTACCGCCCACAAGAGCGATTTTCCTTGTAAAATCCAGTATTGCAAAGTTAGACTGACGTGTTCCGTCTACAGCAGGATCTGCCATAAAGCCCGGAGCACATACTACATGCCAGTCGGCCTTAAAATTCTCAAGTTCTGATTCTTCAGGACGAAGGAACATATTGTAACAAAAAAGGTTTGACCACGCTGTTTCTGTTACTACTCTTACGTTAAGCCTGTAATCCTGGTCTGCACACACATAACTGTCGCGTACAAAAACCTCTTTATTAGAAAGGTAAGCAGTCACCTTATTATATAGTGCTTCAAATTTAGCACTGTCAAACGGGATGTTTACGTTACCCCACCATACTTTATCTTCGGTAATGCTGTCACGAACAATGAAACGGTCCTGAGGCGATCTCCCGGTAAACTCACCTGTATTGATTGCAAGTGCACCTGTATCGCTTTCAACTCCCTGGCCTTTTTCAATCGTGATATCATGTAACTCATCCGGAGTCAGCTGATATCTCACATTAGCATTCTTTATTCCCAAGTTCTCTAACGAAATCGTTTTCGTAGAAAGGCCGTAATTCTCCATACTTTTAGATATAAGTTGCATTGTTACAAAGCACAAAAGTAAAATATTTTTTTTTACATTGTATAAATTTCAAAAAAAATTATCGCTTTTGTTTAATTAAATGTAAAAATAAGGTTATCCACGCGCCTATTAATAGTAATCCTCCAATAGGAGTAACGAAGCCAATTTTCTTAAAATCAAAAGAAAACAACGAATTACATGCCAAAAAGTAGATAGATCCTGAAAAAAGCACTACACCCGATACCACCAAAATAAGGATGGTGTTTTTTGCTTTATCAGACACTAAAGAAGTTGTTCCCAAAAACAACAAAAACAAGGCATGATACATTTGATATTTCACTCCGGTCTCAAAAATTGTTATAGATTCCGGTGAAATAAGCTGTTTTAACCCATGAGCCCCAAAAGCTCCTAAAACAATAGCTATTGCCCCTAATACTGCGGCAATTAAAATAATTTTTCTATCCATTAGTTATAATATTATGCTGTAAAATTATAAACTTTTCATAATTTTTTTGTTCTAAAATTTTTTATAAATATAACATATCGCTACTTTCGTGTGATATTATCAAAATTGCCATGAGGAATATTTTTATTATTGGGGCCGGAAGATCGGCTTCATCACTTATAGATTACTTACTTAACAAAGCCGAAGCAGAAAATCTGCACCTTACCATAGGCGACCTTTCTGTTGATCTGGCCGAGCGCAAAACCAAAGGACACCCACGTGCAACTGCCATAGCTTTTGACATATTTAACGAGCAACAACGAAAAAGCGAAATCAGCAAAGCACATATTGTTATATCAATGCTGCCGGCGCATCTTCACCTTGAAGTAGCCAAAGACTGCATTACTTACAAAAAACACATGGTTACCGCTTCATACATAAGCCCTGCCATGCAGGAACTCGATGAGCTGGTAAAAGAAAACAACCTGGTTTTCATGAATGAGATTGGCCTTGACCCGGGCATTGACCACATGAGCGCCATGAAAATCATAGACGATATACGCGATCAGGGCGGCAAGATACTTTTGTTCGAGTCGTTTTGCGGAGGACTTGTTGCCCCTGAAAGCGATAATAACCTGTGGAACTATAAATTTACCTGGAATCCGCGAAATGTTGTGTTAGCAGGACAAGGCGGTACTGCAAAATTTATCCAGGAAGGTTCATATAAGTACATTCCGTACAACAAGCTTTTCCGAAGGACAGAGTTTATGGAAGTTGAAGGCTACGGCCGTTTTGAAGGCTATGCCAACCGTGACTCCCTTAAATACCGAAGCGTGTATGGTCTTGACGATGCCCTTACCCTTTACCGAGGAACCCTTCGCAGGGTGGGCTTCTCTAAGTCATGGAACATATTCGTTCAGCTTGGCATGACTGATGATTCTTATATCATGGAGAATTCTGAAACCATGAGTTACAGGGAGTTCATTAACTCATTCCTGCCCTATCACCCTACCGATTCGGTTGAGCTGAAACTGCGCCATATACTGAACCTTGACCAGGACGACATTCAATGGGAAAAGCTGGTTGAACTTGACCTTTTTAATGCTAATAAGATCATTGGATTGCACAATGCAACCCCTGCACAGATACTTGAAAAGATACTTAGCGATAGTTGGACACTGGGCCCTGAAGATAAAGACATGATCGTGATGTACCACAAGATAGGCTATCAACTGAATGGTGAGCGCAAACAAATTGACGCCACAATGGTATGCATTGGTGAAGACCAAACCTATACTGCGATGGCAAAGACCGTAGGCCTTCCTGTTGCAATTGCTGCGCTTCAGATCCTTAACGGAAACATAACTACTCCGGGGGTACAGCTTCCCATAAACAGGGAGGTATACCTGCCCATACTTGAAGAGCTTGAAGATTTCGGGGTTGTTTTTCACGAAAAGCAAAACACCTACATGGGCTATAACCCAAATAATGTAGCTAGCTAGATACGCTTTAACTAACTCAATATTACAAACCTCTCCTTCCCGGAGAGGTTTTTTTTATAAATATCAGATACTGATAATTAAAACATAAAGTCATTGTCCCAATTTTACAATTTCCGTGATTTTTTTCCTGCTAAATTTGCGGAATAAAATCATTCCGCAAGCGTCAAAATTCCTATATTTACGAGTAATGAAGCACTATTTTGGCATGTTCTTTGGTTTTAAGAAAACAAATCAATTAAAAATCAATCACAAATGAAAAAAGTATTATTTATTGCAGCTGCTATTATTGGTATGCACTATTCAGTAAACGCACAGGATTCAGAAACAACCACACCTGCAGATTCTCAAAGGTATGATGACAATAACCCGGGCAAAGGCCTTTATGTCTCTTTTGGGGTAGCCGGCAACGACGGCTTTAAAATGAATGACAGGCTAAAAGCACAAGGCCTGCCTGAACTTAATTCTACGGCATTTGAATCAACCATCGGTTGGTACATTATGATGAACAAATTGTCTTTCGACTTTGAGATCGTAGCCAGTTATATGGATGAAAAATCAGGGACCGACAGGGTGCGTAATGTCAATACGGGAATCAACCTTCGTGGTCATTACAACATTTTCACGAACAACAAATTCTTCATTACGGGGGGTGCCGACCTTGGCTATGCCTTCAATAACTTCAACATCAATACCCGTGGCAGGCTTATAGACCTGAATGACCTTGACCCGGCTGATAATCCCGGACATATTAACCTGTATAACGACCAGTTTATAATGGGGCCATCGGCAGCGTTTGGATTTTTACAGAATACAGACTATAAGATGAGACTAAATTTTGGATACAACTGGGCAGTGGTAAGCGGTCAATGGAGATCTCAGTTTGGTAATGTACAGAATACTTTCAGAGAAAACGGGCAAGGGCATTTTTATGCTAAGCTTTCGTTAATGCTGGACTAACAGGTACTGCAATATTTTACAGGAAGCCATTCGCAATAACGAATGGCTTTTTTGTGTTAAATACATGTAGTGAAATTAGGATATAACTCGTTAACTTATATCTTTACGCCTCATTCTAAACCAACTAATAAATGAAAAAACTGTTTTTTGCGCTTTTCGCGCTTACTGCGCTTGTCTCGTGCTCAGATGATGATACCAACAGCACCAACAATGAGGAAACTCAAAAATTTGTCACTTCAATGATAATTGGCGAAGGGGAAGATGCAGAGATGATAACCTTTCAGTATGATGATAACAAAAACCTGAAGACCTATCTGGAGGATGGCGATGTATCATTTACATTTACATACAATAGTAATAATGAATTGGTAACTATAACTGACGCTTTTGATGAATCATCATCTGTTGAGATTCAATATACTAATGGTGTATTGTCAGGCTACACGATCGATGGCTCTACCTTCCCCATTACATACAATGAAGAGACAAAAAAATATCTATTTGGCGGTTTTGGGATAGAAGTAGGCCTTGAGGGCAGGGATATTGGAACAGTAGCTGAAGCAGATGAGGAAGACTATGTTACTATTGATTATTTTGATGCCTATAAAGGACCGATGTACAATGTGCCTACCAAAGACATATTTTTAGTGAGCCTGTTTACAGATCTTTATTATTTGACCTCAACAAAGTCAATTAGCGGAATGAACGATGAAGGTCAGAATTATTCAACTGAGAGTACTTATGACGAAGACGGTTATGTAACAAAGATGATCTTAAAATCAGGAAGTACTAACGAAGATGTGATAACATTTCAGTATTCAGAATTATAAAACTTGCAGCTGCAAGTTTTACAGGAAGCCATTCGCAATAACGAATGGCTTTTTTTAGGCCTCAAATTTAACATTCCGTTTTGGAACGTTATTATCTAAAAAAAATATCTTTACACCTCAACCTAAACCAATTAAAAAATGAAAAAAATCCTGTTTTCGCTCTTAGCGATAGCCATACTTGCATCGTGTAACAATGACGATGACAAGAACAACAACCAAAAGTTCATGACTACGGCCGTTGTAGATGGCGACCCTATCGTATTTCAATATGATGACCACAAAAACCTTAAAGCCATGTTTGGCGACGGTGAAGCTATCTACACCTTTGATTATGATGACAACAATAATCTTATCGCAGTAAGAGATGAAGATGATATAGAACCTTTCATAACGATACAATACCAGAACGGTCAGCTGGTAAGCATTACCAATAGTGGTGCGACAATTCCGGTTACCTATAATGAGCAGACAAAAAAATATGTTTTTGGCGGAGTGAATATTGAGGCCGGCCTTGTTGGGAAAGACCTTGGTACGGTAGATGAGACCGGAGGCGAAAACTTGCTTACCCTTGAATATGTTTCGGATCACAAAGGGCCTTTTTATAATACACCAACTAAAAACCCTTTCTTGATTGGTTTACTTGTAGACCTTTATTATTTTACATCGACCAGGCCTATTGCTAAAATGATTGATGATGGCCAAACATATACCACCGAGAACATGTATGATGAGGACGGTTATGTTGTAAAAACTGTTTTTAAATCAGATACACAGGAACAGGCAACGATTGTTTTCCAGTATTCAGAGTTATAGGCAATCTGTCAAAATTTCATACAAAGCCAGTCTGTAAAAGATTGGCTTTCTTTTTGATATAGGTATAGAAACCAAAATTTTAAAACAATGTTAGGATATTATATACTGTTGGGACTAATCGCGCTTGTGAGCTTTGCCGTAAGTGCTAAGCTGAAGAGCAAGTTTGAATATTACTCTAAGGTACAGCTTCGCAATGGCATGAGCGGGGCTGAGATCGCGCAGAAGATGCTTAGCGATAACGGCATTTATGATGTTAGGGTAATCTCTACACCTGGTCGCCTTACCGACCACTACAACCCTGCCGACAAAACGGTGAACCTTAGTGAGGCTGTATACAACCAGCGCAATGCAGCTTCGGCTGCCGTTGCTGCCCACGAAGTAGGCCACGCAGTACAGCACGCTACGGCTTACCAGATGCTGAAGCTGAGGTCTAATCTTGTACCTATGGTAAACATTTCGTCGGGAATGGCACCTTTTATAATAGTTATTGGCCTGGGTATGGGAGCTGCTGCTCACATAGGCGCGGGTTATTATATTGCTGTTGCAGGGCTTATTCTTATGGCGATCACAACGCTTTTTACACTTGTAACCCTTCCCGTAGAGTATGATGCCAGTAACCGTGCCCTTGCTTGGTTAAAGAACAAGAACATGCTTACCCCAAATGAATATGAAGGTGCCGAAGACTCACTGAAATGGGCTGCCCGTACCTATCTTGTAGCAGCCATAGGCGCGCTTGCCACACTGGTATATTTCGCCCTTCAGGTATTTGGAGGTTCAAGGGAGCGATAAGCTTCCTTTCTATATATAGTTTGAAAATCCGCTACGGTTATACCGGGCGGATTTTTTTTGTGCTATTATGTTCCATTTTATAATCTGCAACATCATTGACTGTCAATGATTAGAAGGTAGGAAAGTTTGTTTTTAATTTTAGGCTTCTTCAATACGAATCAAAATTATTACACTTATGAAACAAGCACTTCCTTATCTATTTATGTCACTTCTTCTGATTACATCATGTAAAAAAGAACAGAAAGAAGCGGGTAAAAGTGAATCCGGCACAATAGCCCAAAGTGATTTTAAGCCTGAAAACGTTAATGAACAGGCAATATACAGCAGCGCATTTAATGCAGTGGTATGGGGAATGCCTGCCGTAAACTCTGAACTGATGCATGAAAGCCTGGTTGCTGCCAAAGGCGATTACAACCAGATTATATATTGGTCGGATCTTATCAATGACAAAAACCAGACGCTTACGCCAAATCCTGATGTGATCTATGTAAATCCGTTTTATGATACCCGAAAAGGCCCTGTAGTGCTTGAAATACCTCCTGTAGATGGTGTTTCGTCCATAACAGGCTCTGTAGACGATGCATGGCAGACAGCAATTGAAGATGTGGGACCTGCGGGAGTCGATAAGGGCAAGGGAGGCAAATACCTGATACTTCCTCCGGGCTATAAAGACCCTGTGCCTTCGGGTTACATACCGATGCCTTCATCGGTGTATACCGGATTTGTGATACTTCGCTCCAATCTTACCGACGGTAGCAAAGAAGATATCGCCAGGGCCCTTGAGTACGGCAAAAAAGTAAAGATCTATCCGTATTCGCAGGCGTCGAATCCACCTCAGACACAGTTCCTTGATTTGCTTCAAACGGATTTTGGCAATGTAATACCTTATGATATGCGCTTCTTTGAAACTCTGAATAGCTTTGTGCAGAGAGAGCCATGGCTTGCACGCGATATGGCGATGATAGACAGGCTTAAGACTATCGGCATAGAAAAAGGAAAACCTTTTAACCCTGATGCAAGGACTAAAGAAATACTTACCGCAGCAGTGCAGGATGTGCATGTGTGGCTTGACCAAAAATATGAGGATATATTTAAAAATTCTTTTTATGAAGGGACATTATGGACAATGCCTGCAGAACCTGAATTTGCAAAAGCCATCATGGGTAATTATGAAGATACGTCGAGCTATCCGCTTAACCAAAGGGCTGTTTCCTATTCCATGGGTTATTTCAGTACCAAACATTTGGGAACCGGACAATATTACCTCATGACACCAAGAGACAAGGACAGGAAACCGTTAGACGGTTCTAAGCTGTATAAACTGCATCTGCCTGCCAATGTGCCTGTAAAATTGTACTGGTCCATAACAGCCTATGACCGCGAAACGCATGCCCTGATACAGGGTATGAAGTACTATAGCCGCGCCTCTACCACACCGGGATTGCAAAAAAATGCAGATGGTTCTGTAGACGTATATTTTGGTGCCAAAGCCCCGGCAGGAAAAGAACGCAACTGGGTGCCTACCGATGCCAAAAGATCGTTTGAACTTCTCGCGCGTTTCTACGGTCCTGAAAAAGGATTTTTTGATAAAACATGGACAATGGGCGACGTAGAAGAAGTAAAACAATAACCAACTAACAATATCATGAAAAAAATTATCCCTTCACTTTGTATGCTGCTAGCTTTAGCAGCCTGCAAAAAAGAATCTACTGAAACGGCTACCACAACCTCTGTCGAAAATACAGATGGCTATGAGTTTGTAGGCGGCTATCCTACCGAAAGGACAATACAAAAAGCCTATGATGAGGCCGACCTGTACCGTGCGGTTCAGGCTTATAAGTTTTTCTATCCCAGTGTTTCGGGAGAAGCTATGTTTAAAGGCAACGAACCTGTTGGCGTAGTAGCCAACACAGCATTTGGTACACTTGATACCAAGCCCGGACAGGTAGGCTTTACACTAAATTCCGATACGCCTTATGGCCCTATACCCATTGACCTTTCTAAAGGGCCAATGGTGGTCGAGGTACCTGCGGGTCCGCTTATTGTTGTAGCCATGGATGTAAACCAACGCTGGGTTGCCGACATGGGAATACCCGGTCCTGATGAAGGCAAAGGTGGAAAACACTTGTTACTGCCTCTGAATTATAAAGGAACATTGCCTGCATCGGGCTACCATGTATGGAAAGCTTCTTCGGATAACCTCATCGTAGGGATACGTTCACTCCCCGTGGGTGGCGATGTTAAGGCCGCAATTGAACGTATTAAGACGGTAAAAGTATATCCGTTCAATAAAACGGCAGACTGGAAAGAACCCACATGGTCTGACCTTACCGGAAAGCCACAAAACACTACCCCTCTGGAATGGGAAAACAATATAAAATACTGGGAGAACCTGAATGATGTCATTCAGCGGGAACCTGCCTATGAGGGTTACAGGAACTACTATGGGGAACTGGCAGTATTGGGTATAATCAAGGGTAAAGAATTTAAGCCGGATGCACGCATGAAGGGAATCCTTGAAAAAGCGGCTAAAATTGCCAATGCCCAAATGAGGGTACAATCGTTTGCCGACCGTCGCCCGGATCGCATTGTGTGGAAAGACCGCCAGTGGGAATGGGTAGAGCTTAGGCCAGAGAATGGCGACTTTGATTTACCAACTTATGTAGACCTTGATGCCCGCGAAACGTGGTTTTATCAGGCAATTGGCGCTTCACCCTCTATGGCAAGGCGCAAGGAAGGAATGGGTTCGCTGTATTGGCTTGGACTTAAAGATAACACCGGCAAATATGTAGACGGTGCCAAAACGTATAAGCTTACGATGCCTACACCACTACCTGCGAAACTGTTCTGGTCAGTTACTATTTATGACGCCGAAACCCGAAGCCAGATCGCAACCGACCAGAATATGGCAGCTTTGCGCTCTATGTTTGAACTAAAAGATAAGATTGGAGGCCAGAGCGTAGACCTGTATTTTGGCCCTAAAGCACCCGAAGGAAAAGAAGGTCAATGGATAAAAACCATACCGGGCAAAGGCTGGTTTGCCTACATCCGTATCTATGGCCCCGATGCCGAAGCTTTTAACGGAAGCTGGAAACCGGGCGATTTTGAAGAAGTGAAATAATTCCAATCATAAAAACCATTATACATGAAAAAAATATTCCTGCTGTCGTTGTTGGTGTTGATGGCATCATGCAAAAAAGAAAAGACTGAAGAAACAACAACCGTAGTTGCTTCTTCTGGATCCGAAGTGGCGCAAACGGCCAAAGAAGCCTTTGCTTTTGGTCTTCCATTAGTGCTGATGGACGTTACCCGAATTAAAATGACCAATGGCAATAATCCTGCCGCATCAGCACCCAACGCCTTTACGCATTTGTCTTATTTTCCCGATGCTACCTTTCGGGATGTGGTAAGGGCAAATGCAGACACCTATTATTCTCAGGCAACCCTCGACCTTAAAAAGGAGCCGATGGTATTGTCTGTGCCTAATACCCATGGGCGCTATTATATGATGCCTATACTCGATGCCTACACCAATGTGTTTACATCGCCCGGTACACGTACAACCGGTAATGAAGCCCACAACTTTCTTGTTACCGGACCCAACTGGAAAGGAGAGGTGCCTGCGGGAATGGAACAGCTAAAATCGCCTACCGATATGGCATGGATAATAGGCCGCACGCAGGTAAACAGCAAAGCCGATGGCGATAAAGTGGTTATTCCGCTGCAAAAACAATATAAGCTTACACCATTAAGCGCCTGGGGCAAGCCTTATACACCTCCGGCTGCTACGCCAAATCCTGACGCCTCTAAAGAAGACCCTAATGCTATTGTAAAAGCGATGTCGGCAGAAGAGTTCTTTAACTACGTGAACAAGCTTATGGCTGATAATCCTCCAACTGCGGCCGATGCTCCGGCAATGAAGAAGTTTGCCAAGATAGGTGTTGGTCCGGGACTGAAATTTAGCCTTGCTTCGTTTACGCCCGAAGAGCAGGAAGCTATTAAAAAGGTGCCGGAAGAGATATTTGCAGCCATGGATCAGGAATCTAAAAAAGGAGCCAGTTTGGTAAATGGCTGGAAGCTAATGCCGGATAATGTTGCGGATTATGGGACTGATTATCAGACAAGGGCTTTTATAGCCTACTATGGACTGGGGGCTAATCTTCGCGAGGATGCGATATATCCTGCCTGTTCTTATGATGCCGATGGTAATCAGCTTAATGGATCTAATAACTATGTACTACATTTTGATAAAGGCAAAACACCACCTGCAAAAGCCTTCTGGTCACTGACCATGTATGATATGGAGGGATACATGGTGGCAAATCCTATTAACAGAAATGCCATTGGCGACCGCAGCAACCTGAAAACAAATGCCGATGGATCGGTAGATATTTATTTCCAGAATGCTTCTCCGGGTAAGGATAAAGAGGCCAACTGGCTGCCTGCGCCTAAAGGCGAGTTCAATATACTGCTTCGCGTATACTGGCCGAAAGAAGAAATGCTTAACGGCAGCTGGAAAGCTCCTGCTGTGAAAAAGGTAGGATAAGGACCAAGACCAAACCAACTAATTATGAAAACAATAGTAAAAATATTGATTTTGTGTTCCCTGTTCTCTATTAGGGCAATGGCACAGGATAATAAGAACAAACCGCAGGAACAGCCTAAAGCTGCCGGTGATGGCGTGAACCTGCCCCCTCCGGATTTTCATTTTAACGGATATGTAGGGCGAACCTATCTGGATTCTGACCCTCCACAGTTCCCGCAGCCCGTAAAGGCACCAAAAGGTGCACCTAATGTAGTGCTGATACTACTGGATGATTCGGGCTTTGGGCAGTTCAGTACCTTTGGAGGAGGCATCCCGTCACCTACTATGGATAAGCTTGCCGCTGAAGGACTTCGTTACAATAAATTTCATACCACGGCACTATGCAGCCCTACACGGGCCGCACTTATAACAGGGCGAAACCACCACTCGGTTTCCTTTGCCGGAATTACTGAGGCGGCTACAGGTTATGAAGGATATACCTGTGTAATGCCACGAAGTACTGCCACTATTGGCGAAGTGCTGCATCAAAACGGTTATATGACCGCGTGGATTGGAAAAAACCATAATACGCCTGCTTGGGAAACCAGTGCAGCAGGGCCGTTTGACCGATGGGCGAATGGGTTGGGCTTCGATTATTTTTATGGATTTAATGCAGGCGATATGAACCACTGGAATCCGGTGTTGTTTGAGAATCGTAATCTGGTGCCTGCCTCTGCCGATCCTGATTATCACATGACCGTAGATCTGGCCGACCATGCTATTTCATGGGTGCAAAAAGTTAAGTCTATAGCTCCTGATAAACCTTACTTTTTATATGTAGCTCCCGGTGCGGCACACTCACCACACCATGCACCCCAGGACTGGATTGCAAAATTTAAGGGCAAATTTGATATGGGATGGGATGCCTACAGGGAACAGGCTTTTGCAAGACAGAAAAAACTGGGAGTAGTGCCTGCCGATGCAAAACTGACACCAAGGCCTGAAAGCCTCCCCGCATGGAGTTCACTTAATGCCGACCAAAAAAGGCTTTATGCCCGAATGATGGAAGTGTTTGCCGCTTATGGCGCACATTGTGATTATGAAATGGGAAGGGTGATAGATGCTGTGAAGCAATTGCCCGGTGCCGACAACACTATATTCATATACATTGCGGGAGACAATGGTTCCAGTGCCGAGGGTGGCATTGAAGGCTCGGTAAATGAGAACCTTTTCTTTAATGGCTTTCCTGAAAAATGGCAGGATAACCTGAAAGTAATCGATGAACTGGGTGGGCCTAAACATTACAATCACTTTACAGCCGAATGGGCATGGGCCATGTGTACACCGTTTCAATGGACAAAACAGGTGGCGAGCCATTTTGGAGGTACGAGAAACCCGATGATCATTTCGTGGCCTGCCAAAATAAAAGACAAAGGAGGACTGCGCAGCCAGTTTACCCATACTATTGATGTCGTGCCAACATTGTATGAAGTAATAGGCATTACCCCTCCCGAAACCGTAAATGGGATTCCTCAAAAGCCTATAGAGGGAATAAGCTTTGCCTATACGTTTAATGATGCAAAGGCCAAAGAAAAACATACGACCCAATATTTTGAGATGGCTGTAAACAGGGGTATATACCATAATGGATGGATGGCCTCTGCATTATCTTTTGCTCCATGGAATCCTAACAGGGGAGCATTTGATCCGGATAAGCAAAAATGGGAATTGTATAAAGTGGATGAAGACTTTACACAAGCCAATGACCTTGCAGCCAAGAATCCACAAAAGCTAAGGGAAATGCAGGATTTATGGTGGGTTGAAGCCGCCAAATACAACGTGCTTCCTCTCGACTGGAGAGCTGTAGAAAGGCTTAACGGAGAACTTATGGGAAGGCCTACGCTTGCGGGCAATCAAAAATCTTTTACCTATTACCCCGGACAGGTTGCGCTGCCAAGCGAAGCCGCTCCGCGTATATTGAACAAATCATGGTCGGTTACTGCTGATGTAGAAATACCTGATACTGGTTCCGAGGGCATGATACTTACCCAAGGAGGCATAATAGGCGGCTATGGCCTTTATGTAAAAGACGGCAAGCCTGTATTTATCTATAATTACCTGGCATTAGACCGTCCAACTCTGACCGGTAAAAATGCCTTGCCAAAAGGAAAGGTAAAACTTGTTATTGATTTTAAATATGAAGGTAAAGGAGAAGAAAGAGGTAAAGGCGCTACAGTTACCATGTCGGTAAATGGAACTAAAGTTGGCGATATGCATTTAGAGAAAACCATTCCTCTACAGATTTCATTCAATGAAGGAATGGACGTTGGTATGGATGTTGGTTCTCCTGTAGATTTTAATTATAAGCCGCCTTTTGCTTTTACCGGTAAAATAGAAAAAGTGACAATAGATTTGAAATAGACAGGATACTTTGATAATTGAAAATCCGCTCCTGATAACAGGGGCGGATTTTGTTTTTATACTATTCTGCCGAAAATAATTCAAGTTGCCTGAAAACCGGCACTAAAGATTTGCCCTTGTCTGAAAGTGTATATTCAATATGTAAAGGCTTGAGTGTAACGGTGTTTTTGTCCAGCAATCCGCTTTCATGCAATTCCTTAAGGGCAGTGGCAACAGATTGTTTATTTGCCCCGTTGAGGTCTCTCATCAAGGCGTTGAAACGCACCGGGCCTTCAAGCGCAAAGCGAAATATCTGTGGCTTCCACTTGCCCGAAAGCTGTTTTAATAGCCCTTCAGCAGGACATTCATTACTGTTATTCTGGTCTTTTCCCATAGTCATCTTTTTTTGACTTATTGACTCGTATGTGTATACTTCGCAACTTTGCAGTAAAATTATCAATAATGAACGATTCTCCAATACAGCTATTTAAAACAATGAAGAAAATAGTAACCATTATACTAATAATGATAAACTGTTACGGATGCCAGTCGCAAACAAATAAGAATATGACCGATACTAAGAATAATCCCCTGATGTGTGACCCTGTTACAGGCACTTGTGAAATGCCGGAACAGGCAGCTAAGACAGAAAACGTAGCCATTGTCCCTGACAACAAGCCCGTAAAAATAATTTACTATACCGATCCTATCTGTTCTTCATGCTGGGGAATTGAGCCACAGCTAAGAAAACTTAAGCTTGAGTATGGCGATTATTTTGAGATCGATTACAGGATGGGCGGACTGCTGCCCGACTGGAGCTATAATAGCGGCGGTATCAGCAAGCCGTCTGATGTAGCACACCATTGGGACGAGGCGAGCCACCACTATGAAATGCCTATTGACGGCGATGTATGGCTTGAAGACCCTCTGGATTCGTCTTACCCATCGTGCATTGCCATGAAAGCGGCACAGATTCAGGATAAGGATAAAGCCGTGAAATTCATGCGTATACTCAGGGAAAAGCTATATCTGAATAAAAAGAATATTGCCAAATGGGAGAATATACGTGAGGCTGCATTACTTGCCGGACTGGATACCCAAAAATTAGAAAAAGATTATAACGGTCCTGCAAAACAACTGTTTGAAGCCGACCTGAAAATGGCAAAAGACCTGGGTGTTCGCGGATTCCCAACTATTTTCTTCTCTGACGCAACAAGCAACCAGCTGACGGTCTATGGTTCTAAGCCCTATGCAGACTATGAAAGGGCATTATTATACCTGCATCCTGATGCTAAAAAGAAAGCTATCGCGCCAAACAGTGATGTTCTTGAACTGTTTGCAGTTTACCCGACATTAGCCATAAAAGAAGTTGCCGTGATTCTTAACATCAGTACCACCGAAGCAAAAACAAAACTTGAAGAGCAGCGCACTAAAGGTAAATTGGGCGTTATGAGCTGCAAGAATGGGGTGTTGTATGTGAGGAAGTAAAAAAAATAATTTGAAGAAGGATCCGCTGAGGTATGCCCAAAGCGGGTTTTCTATTTCAGGCATGATCCAATTAATTACTTTTCTTCAATAATTGGATATCTCCTGTCTTCAATAAATAATTCTTTTGGTTTGGCTTTATCGGGAAATTCAAATAGTACGATCCTGTCAATCTCTTTATGGGGTTTTATTTTTATTTTTGTTCTTGCAAAATAAGTCTGCATTGTTAAAAAAGGATATAAAGTGTCCTGTTCCGTTGAAATGTATACATCTGCGAAATCGAAAGTGCAATCTTTATCGCCGTCATTCCTTAGTGTAAGTTTCAGTTTTACAAATTTCATCCCTTCATCGGCAAGATGAGGTTGAGTACCCGATACTCCTTTAGGTACACCGGGACCATTCATCGAATAATTATTGGTTGTTACGGAAATTACATAATCTTCGGACACTTTTCTGAATGTAACCGACAATCCTTCAACATTGTTGTCGGCTCTAAAACCTGAAGCAATAATTATAAGCAGCGTTAACAGTAAAAATATTTTTTTTCGCATTAATCAGTAATTGGCGGTTAATTGGGCAGCCAAATTAACCGTTACTTTTTAAATACCTGTTTCCTGAATATTAAGAATTCATAGATTCATCTCCCCGATTCGACATTAATTATGAAAGATGATTATTCAGCCTTAAAGACCTTTACCCAGTCTACATACATCGATGAGGTTTTTATTTTTGATTCGTCAAAGTCGTCGCCAAACATGGTGCCGCCAACTGCGAGATTAAGCACGATATTTTGTGTTTTGCCAAAAAAAGCAGGTATATATTGCTGTCCCGCTTCTGTAGCTACTCTTTTTTCTATCACTTCGCCATCGAGCAGAAAGGTCAGGCTATTTTTTCCCCATATCAATTCGTATACATGGTAGCCGCTGCTAAGGTCTTTGTTGGTAGTTATCTCTTCAGAGGTCAGGTCGTCATCGGTAACCGCAACATCAGGCTGGCTGCCATAATAATAATTAGTGATATAGCCATGTTTATCTCCTGTGGCTTCGAGTATATCGATCTCGCCATGGGTAGGCCACGGATTGCCGTAACTCCAGAAAGCAGGCCACATACCGTATGAAGAAGGTAGCTTTATACGGGCACTGATGCGAATTTTCTGTGTTGGAGAGGTATGGGCAACTTCATAAACCGACTCTATCCTGCCCGAGGTGTAGGCATAGTCAGACAGTTCGTCTTCGCCCGGCAAAATTGAGCCTGTAACATCTTCTTTCCTGGACTTTATCTCAAGAATGCCATTAGAAACGATGAGGTTTTGCGCTTTGTATAACTGAAGTTCTTCATTAAAGGCACCACCTTCCCAAATGTTCCATCCGTTCAATCCGCTGGTAAAATTATCTTCATAGACCTTGGTATATCCTTCTGCTGCCAAAGCACTTTCGTCAAGGTCAAAATCAACCGGCGAATTGTTTTTAGCAGCATCTTCACTGCTGCTGCAGCCCACGATCATAAAAAAGGAAGCAAAGACAGGGACTACTATTCTGAAGATGTTTTTCATAAAGAAGGATTTAAGGATATAACGTCAAATAATGTGCCTTAGTTGTATCAGCTATAATTAATATTTAAAAGCTCCGGAAGAACGGCATGATAACCGCTCCTCCGGAGCCTTATATAATCTCATGACATCTTATAGTATGATGCCAAAGCGGTATTACATTACTATATTAATGATCCTGCCCGGTACCACAATTACCTTTTTAGGGGCACCTCCGTTAAGCTGCTGTGCAGTACGCTCATCGGCAAGGATTACTTTTTCTATCTCAGCGGCACTCATATCCATTGGCAATTCTATCATAAAGCGGGTCTTGCCATTGAATGACACAGGGTATTCTTTGCTGCTTTCCACTAAGTATTCAGGATTGAATATAGGGAACGGCACCGTAGAGATACTTCCCTGATGACCCAGCCTGTTCCATAATTCCTCGGCAATGTGAGGTGCATAAGGCGATATCAAAACAGCAAGCGGCTCCAGTATGGTACGCTCATGGCAGTTCATGGCCGTAAGCTCATTAACCGCGATCATGAACGAACTTACAGAGGTATTGAACGAGAAATTCTCTATATCTTCCTGCACCTTCTTGATGGTTTTATGAAGCGTTTTATAAGCCTCTGCACTGCCCGGATTAGTTGTAACAATAAGTCCGTTATCGTCAAAATACAATTTCCAAAGTTTTTTCAGGAAGCCTGATACTCCCGTGATACCCGCTGTATTCCACGGTTTAGCCTGCTCTAACGGCCCAAGGAACATTTCGTAAAGACGAAGCGTGTCGGCACCATACTGCTCACAAATATCATCCGGCGTTACCACATTGTATTTCGATTTAGACATTTTCTCTACCTCGCGGGTAGTTATATACCTGCCTTCTTCGTCAGTAAGCACTACAGCTTCTGCCAAATCCTTGTCCAAAGCGCTTTTCTTAAAGGCTTCAACATCCAGTTCGTCGGTAAGCCCTTTTAGTAAAGAAACATCAACATTACGTTTAATAAGATCGGCTGAACTGTATACCACATCAAATGTCCAGCTGCTCTTTTCTCCATATTTTTCTTCAAGCCATTTTTCAATAGTATTCGAAGATCGCCCTTCAGAGATATTCTTGTAGATCTTTTCAGAGATCATAAATGGCATTCTCGCAGGCACGGTAGCTTCATCTACTCCCGGTTTTGCCACAGCATTCAGCTGGTATATGTGAATGAACGCACTTGTACCAAGGATCATTCCCTGATTGATCAGTTTTTTGAATGGCTCCTCCTGGTTAATGTACCCCCTGTCTTTAAGGAACTTGTTCCAGAAACGGCTGTACAATAGGTGGCCTGTAGCGTGCTCGCTTCCGCCAATATATAAATCTACATTCTGCCAGTAGGCTTCAGATGTTGGGTCAACAAACTCATTATTGTTATGCGGATCCATATAGCGTAGCCAATACCATGAACTTCCTGCCCAACCCGGCATGGTGTTAAGCTCTAACGGAAATACGCTTACGTTATCGATAAGGTCGGTTGCAACTACTTTGTTGTTGGCAGCATCCCATCCCCAGTCTTTAGCATTGCCAAGAGGCGGCTGCCCGTCTTCGGTAGGAAGGTATTTCTCCACATCCGGAAGGCGCACCGGCAAATGCTCGGTAGCGATCATCTGCGGCATACCGTTTACATAATATACCGGGAACGGCTCGCCCCAGTACCTCTGGCGGCTGAAAACAGCATCGCGAAGGCGGTAATTGGTCTTGCCCCTGCCCTGCCCTAAGTCTTCAAACGACTCAATGACTTTTTTGGTAGCTTTCTTGTAATCGAATCCGTTAAGGAAATCAGAGTTCTGAAGCTTTACATTGTCTTTAGAACCGTAGGCCTCTTCAGAAATATTAGCTCCGTCAAAAATATTTTTTATTTCGATATCGAAATGTTTTGCAAAATCATAATCGCGCTGGTCGCCCGCAGGTACAGCCATAACGGCACCTGTACCATAACCGGCAAGCACGTAGTCGCCTATCCATACCGGAATCGGCTCTTTGGTGAATGGATGCTCGGCGTATGCGCCTGTAAACACACCCGAAATGGTTTTTACATCGGCCATACGCTCACGCTCACTGCGTTTTGCAGTAGCATCAACATAGGAATCAACAGCAGCTTTCTGCTCAGGTGTAGTAATCCTGGCTACAAGGTCGTGTTCCGGAGCCAGTGTCATGAAAGTTACACCAAAAATAGTATCAGGACGTGTGGTGAACACCTCGATAGTATGACGTTTATCGTCTTCGCCCACCTCGCTGAATATATCTTCGATAAATGCCCTAACACCAAGGCCTTTAGTTGCTTTTAGCGCATCATCAGCTTCTTCATGCGTAAGCACATTGAAGGTTACCGATGCCCCAACCGACTTACCGATCCAGTTTCTCTGGCTTTCTTTAAGCGATTCGGTCCAGTCTATCGTTTCAAGTCCCTGTAATAACCTTTCGGCATAGGCCGAAATGCGCATGCTCCACTGCGTCATCTTTTTACGGATAACAGGGTAACCTCCCCTTTCAGAAACGCCATTTACTATCTCGTCATTAGCAAGTACCGTTCCCAGTGCCGGGCACCAGTTCACTTCGGTTTCGGCAAGGTAGGTAAGCCTGTACTGTAATAGTATTTTTGATTGCTCTTCTTTCGTAAAGCCTTTCCACTGTGCGGCGGTGAAGACGTCGATATTGTCGTCGCTAACAGCATTTACGGCAGCGTTTCCTTCGGCTTCAAATTTTGCGATTAGCGTACTGATGTCCTCAGCCTTATCGCTGTCAATATTGTACCATGAGTTGAACAGCTGGATGAAAATCCACTGTGTCCATTTATAATATTCAGGATTAGAAGTTCGCACTTCACGGTCCCAGTCGAACGAAAAACCTATCCTGTCCAGCTGTCCGCGGTAACGAGAAATATTGGCTTCGGTGGTGATGGCTGGGTGCTGCCCAGTCTGGATGGCATACTGCTCTGCCGGAAGGCCAAAGCTGTCATATCCCTGCGGGTGCAGTACGTTAAAACCGGTGTGGCGTTTGTAGCGCGCATAAATATCTGATGCGATGTAGCCCAGCGGGTGGCCTACGTGAAGTCCCGCCCCTGATGGGTAAGGAAACATGTCAAGCACATAGTATTTAGGCTTATCGCTTACGTCCTCAGCACGGAAAGTGCCGTTCTCTGCCCAGTATTTTTGCCATCTGGCCTCAATTTCGTTCGGATTGTATCTCATCTTAAAAGGTTCTTAGCTGCTTAGTGGCTAAGGTTCTTAGGTTTTTTACTTATCGTATAATTCCTGAATCGTCGGGTTTGGGTAGAAACCTCAGAAACTAAGCACCTCAGTACCTCAGCAACTCAGAAGAGCACAAATTTACGCTTATTGTACGAATGTCAAAACTTTGCCCGTTATAAAGATGTATATAAAAAATAGTTTATTTATTTTTACCGCTAAAATCTAACCTATGGCCACATCTTTTGAAAAGTTTCAGAAAAGACGTCTGATCTCTTCTTATTTTTCTGTTGTATTGTGCATTTTCATCGTGCTTACCCTTTTGGGTGCCCTTGGGCTTTTTGTTATCAATACCGATAAGATATCGAGCCACGTTAAGGAGAACATCCCCATGACGGTATATTTTAAAAGGGAAGCTACCGACAGCATCAAAGAAGCTTTTGGCGTTATGCTGACCAATTCAAAATACATAAAAGACCATAAGTATGTGTCTAAAGAGGATGCGGCAAAGAACAATCCGGACATCGTAGGCGATTACGAAACGCTTTTGGACAATAACCCGCTGCTTGATTCGTATGACATTCACCTGAAAGGCGAATACGTTCAGCCAAAAAAGATAAAAGACATTGAGGTAGAGCTTCGTTCTGATCCTTATGTAGGCGATGTAAGCTATGACAATACCCTTGTAGGCATGGCCAACGAGAACATCAAGAACATCAGCTTTTGGATACTGGTGCTTAGCAGCATACTTGCTGTAGTTGCCATGCTGCTTATTAACAGTGCATTGAGACTTTCCATTTACAACCACCGCTTTACCATCAAGACCATGCAGATGGTGGGTGCCACCAAATCGTTCATCCGTAAGCCTTTTGTATGGAGAGGCATCAAACTTGGACTTATAGGCGCTTTATTTGCCATTGCAGCACTTATATATCTTGTATATTGGCTTGACGGTGCTTTTCCGGTACTTGATATTTGGGAAGACTGGGTTCCTACTGCCATCGTGCTTTCGGGAGTACTGGCGTTTGGTATCATCATTAGTATGATAAGTACGTTCTTTGCAACGCAGCGATTCCTGAATTTAAGGACGGACGATCTTTACTAGAAATAGTATTGCGTATTGAGATTTTAGACATTAGATAATAAACAACATACTCCGGACATCCGACTTCGGACTTCGGACAAAAAACAAAAAAACCGATGAAATCGAATAACGAAATAAACAGCCACTTCCTTTTTGAGAAAGTAAACTATAAGATACTATTGATAGGCCTTGGTGTTATCGCACTTGGCTTTATCCTGATGAGCGGCGGGGGCAGCGATGACCCTAAAGTATTCAGTGATGCTATCTTTAATTTCAGAAGGATCAGGCTTGCGCCAACAGTGGTGCTTATAGGCTTTGGCGTTACTATATATGCTATCCTTAAAAATCCTGCTCCGGCAGAGAAAACCACTACAGGTGAGACTTTCCCTAAAGACGCTGAGATCAAGAACTTCAAAAAGAAATAATACATGGATTTTATCCAGAGCATCATACTTGCCATTATAGAAGGGCTAACCGAATATTTACCTATCTCTTCTACCGCCCACATGATCTTCGCCAGTTCCTATTATGGCATACAGGAAGACGACTTTGTAAAACTCTTTCAGGTATCCATACAGTTTGGAGCCATACTGGCCGTGGTGGCATTGTACTGGAAAAAATTCTTTGACTTCAGCAAACTTGGCTTTTATGTAAAGCTTGCCTGTGCCGTTATACCGGCATTGGTACTGGGTTATATTTTTGACGACATGATCGATTCGGCGCTGGGCAACCCTATCCCTATCGCAATCGTACTTATCCTTGGCGGTATCGTATTATTATTCGTAGATAACTTCTTCAAGAACCCTGTAATCGTTAAAGAAGAAGACATTACCATAAAAAAAGCGGTAACCATAGGCTTATGGCAATGCCTTGCCATGATGCCGGGTACCAGCCGCGCAGCTGCCTCTATCATTGGCGGAATGCAGCAAAAGCTTACCCGCGAAACTGCTGCCGAATTTTCGTTCTTCCTTGCTGTGCCTACCATGGCCGCGGTAACGGTATATTCGGTATTCGTTAAGACCTATCACCAAACTGGCCTTAAAGGCTATGAGCTGCTTACCCAAAACAGCGACAACCTTAAAATGTTCCTTGTGGGTAATGTAATCGCTTTTATCGTTGCCATCATTGCCATTAAAGGTTTTATAGGCATCATCAAGAAATACGGATTCCAGCCCTGGGGCTGGTACAGGATTATAGCCGGAGCTGCGCTTTTGGCTTATTTTACAATTTATAAATAATACTGTTGTGGCTACACCCGAAGATTTCCAGGAAGGAAAAGTTGTGCTGATTGACAAGCCATTGACCTGGAGTTCGTTTCAGGCCGTGAATAAAGTAAAATGGGCGCTAAAAAAGCACCTTGCCCTTAAAAAAATAAAAGTAGGCCACGCCGGAACGCTTGACCCTCTTGCTACCGGACTTCTTATAGTATGTACGGGTAAATTTACCAAACGCATCATGGAACTTCAGGGTATGCCAAAAGAGTACACCGGTACGTTTATGCTGGGCGGCACTACCCCATCATTCGACCTTGAGACCGAGGTAAACGCAACATTCCCCACCGAACATATCACCGAAGAACTGATACACGAAACTATACCCCATTTTTTAGGCGAGATCGACCAGCAGCCTCCCGTATTTTCGGCTATCAAAAAGGATGGTAAACGCCTTTACGAACACGCCCGTGCCGGCGAAGAAGTAGAGATTGCTTTCCGAAAGACCACCATTCACGAATTTGAAATTACCCGCATTGCCCTTCCTGAAATTGACTTTAGGGTAGTTTGCAGCAAGGGTACCTACATACGCTCACTGGCTAACGACTTTGGTAAAGCACTGAATTCAGGAGCGCATCTTACTGTATTACGCCGTACTAAAATTGGTGAATTTGATGTTGCCAATGCCATATCTCCGCAAGACTTTGAAGATGAAGTTGAGGCCTCAGCATAGGCTATGCCTGTTGCTCCTATTGGTAGTTTCGTGCGTTTATGCGCAGGATGGCACTACTGTATTTGTTACAGGCGAAATCAAAAAAGAGAAAAAAGAAAAAACACCTTTCTTTGGTGAAGCAGGAGCCTTTTCTAATTTTTCCATCTCTGTTCCCCTACGCGGAAATGATAGTGATTATGAACCCGAAGAAGATATTTCATGGTTTGCCCCTGACGGCATTAGCTTACACGGCGGGTTTGGCGTACACTCAACCGAGACAATTGCCTTTAGCATTAACACGGGTATAGACGGCATGATCTCCAAAAAACTGGTAGCCGCTCCTGTATATGGCTCATTGCTGTTCAATCCAAAAGTGGGCGACGAAACTACACTTACACTACAGGCTGGTGTGGGCTGGGGATTTGCCCTTGGCCGCGGCGACCTTTCAGGCCTGTACCAAAAATACCGACTTGGTTTTGCAAATGGCGATAATATGGGTATTTTTATCGAAGCCAACATCTATAATTTTGAGTTATATAATGCAACTCAGGTAGGCAGCCTCAATCTTGGCATTTGTTTGTTTAACTTTGAATGACATGAAACATTTAGTTCTTCTTTTACTTCTAAGTTTCTGTTCGCTTTTCGCACAGCAAAAAACCACGCTTAAGGACGGCGACCTCCTTTTCCAGGACATGGACTGCGGCCCGTTATGCGATGCCATAGAAGCCGTAACAGAAGGCTATCAGGACAACGACTTCAGCCATATGGGCATGGTGTACCACCGCAACGACACCATTTATATCATTGAAGCCGCAGGCAATGCCGTGCGCCTTTCTACCCTTGAGAAATTCTCAAAAAACACCAAAAAACCGATGCTCATTGGCCGTGTGAAAAAGCAATACCGCAAACTCATTCCGCAGGCAATTGACTTCTCACTGAAACAGCTTGGTGTTCCCTACGACGACGAATATGTATACGATAACGGCAGCTATTACTGTTCTGAACTTCTATATGACGCCTTTATGTTCGCCAATGGCGGAAAACCGTTCTTTCAGCTATTCCCAATGACCTACAAACAGCCCGGCACGAATGAATTTTTCCCTGCGTGGGTGGATTATTACAAAGCTATCGGTAAAACCATTCCTGAAGGCAAACCGGGATGTAATCCGGGTGGTATGTCAACATCGGAGAAGATTGAGATTGTGGGGAAGATTTAGTTTTCAGTCACAGTCGCAGTTTTCAGAAGTACGAGGAACGAAGCAATCTAAAAGAAAAGTATGAAGAAAATTTCCGCTACCCGAGACCCTATAATATTCAAAGTAATGGCTATAATTATGTTGATTTTTGCAACTATAGCAAGTGTCGACGCAGGCACATACTTTTTAATGATTCCTGCAATACTATTTGCTGCATTTGCTTATTTCAAAAAAAATGAAGTTGTTTATATCGACAAAAATGATTTCGTAGTAAAAGGTAAAAAGATACTGATTAAAGATGTAATTTCTATTAGAAAAGCCTTTTTTATTCCTAATTACAGAGTGAGATATTATGATAAAGATGATAACATTAAAAGCTTCAAACTTAAAGTCGATTCATTCATGAATATAAATCCCGAATTCATGAAGAAACTCCAGGCATTGGCAGCAAAGAATAACCATAATACCAGTCTTCTATAAGAGATTGCCACGTCGTACCCCTCGCAATGACAGTACTGTGGCAAATCTGCGTTAATCCGCCCGATTCGTGTTATCCGCGTTCTACTATGAGATTCTTCATTGCATTTCATTCCGTTCAGAATGACACTCAAAAGCATAAAAAAATCCCCGGCTAAAAGCCAGGGATTATATTTATGAACAGTAAACTGTTAACTTAAAACTGTTAACCGTAAACTAAAATTTACATATTCTCAGAGTTCTCAAGCAGCAGGGTTATCTCTTCCATGGTGCTGACACCTTTATCGTGCAGGTACCACTTTTGCAGGTCTTCTTTGGCTTGTGGAGTTACAACGCCGTGTTTGGCTTTATCATCCATGATAAGCTTGGCGGCATCATGCGGGCGCGGACCCCAGCTGCCACGGGCTACAAGGCTGTCGGTTTCTACCAGAACGAGTTTCGGGATAGAGCGTGCGCCATTAGTAAGGTAATCGCCCATCAGTTCGTCGTTCTCATCGCGAAGCACAATTTTCAGGTTAAGTTTATCACTTTCGCCTACAAGCTTATTCATAACGGGGACTATCTGTGCCGCATCGCCACACCAGCCTTCGGATATCACCAATAGCGTATGCTGTTTCTTAAGTTTCCCTAATTTTTCTTTTATCGCATCAGGCACGTGAATGGTCTTGTCAAGACGGTTCATGCGCACCTCATTCAGTGTTGAATAATGTGTTAAGTCTTCGCTTTGCGTATTACCTGTAGAAAGGCCATCGGCAAGCAATGCAGAAACATGCTTCCTATAATCTTCATAAGAGAAGCTTTTGTTTATGCTATTTTCAATCAATGATGTTGTTACGTTCATATCTCTCAATTTTAAGTGCAAAATTAATGATAGTTTTATTATATCAAAAAAAAGGCCATTCTGCAACAACAGAAAAAAGTCAGGAGAGTTCAACAAAAAACTGTAAATTAGTCAGGTAAATTACTATGAAATGAAAATCGACGGGGGTTCTATAGGACTGGTACTTTCGGGTGGGGGCTCGAAAGGCATAGCTCATGCGGGCGTTTTAAAATATTTTGATGAGATAGGGCTTGAGCCTTCACATATTGCGGGTACAAGCTCGGGTGCCATTGTGTCGTCTTTATATGCCTGGGGCAAGCAGCCCGAGGAGATATTGGAATTCTTTAAATCGATATACTTTTTTCACTGGAAGCATTTTACCTTTCGCAAGGCGGGTTTTATTGACTCAGAAGCTTTCCGCGATTATTTCTATTCGGTTTTCAAAGACGCTACCCTTGGCGATATGCCCTATAAAATGCACCTTACTGCTACCGACCTCGTATCGGGCAAGCTGCGCATTTTTGGCCCGGAGACCAAGATCGCCGATGCTGTACTGGCATCATCGGCATTCCCCGGAATTATTTCTCCCTATGAGATTGACGGAAGATTATACAGTGACGGAGGAATCATCAATCATTTTCCTTCAGATATTCTGCAGGGACGCTGCGACAACCTGATAGGCATTTATGTGAGTCCGATACAAAAAATAAACGCGGGCGACCTTCGCACCATACGTTCGGTAACCACACGCGCCTACGATTTGCTATCGGCCAATACCAACATGCAGAAATTTACGCTATGTGACTGGGTAATAGCACCTGACGAACTGGCACTATACAGTACTTTTGAAACCAACAAGGCCAAAATGGACGAGATTTTCCAGATAGGTTATGAGGCTGCAAAAAAGTCGCACGGAGAACTGATCCCTGTCCATCCGCTGCCTTAAATAAAGGCTTATACAGAGTCATAAAATTGTATTTTACGAAAAACATTTATTACTATATTTGCACCAGTAAAAATTACCCTATGAAATACAACAGAATCCTGTTAAAGCTGAGTGGCGAAGCCCTGATGGGCGACAGGCAATATGGCATTGACCCTAAGAGGCTTGCCGAATATGCAGCGGAGATAAAGCAAATACATGAAAAAGGTGTTGAGATCGCTATCGTAATTGGTGGAGGAAATATTTTTAGGGGTGTATCGGGTGCCAGCAATGGCATGGACAGGGTTCAGGGAGACTATATGGGTATGCTTGCGACCGTAATTAACGGTATGGCATTGCAGGGAGCCCTGGAAGATGCAGGAATGCAGACACGTCTTCAGACTGCACTTAAGATTGAAGCTATTGCCGAACCATACATTAAAAGAAGAGCGGTGCGCCACCTTGAAAAAGGCAGGATCGTAATATTTGGAGCCGGAACGGGTAACCCATACTTTACTACCGATACGGCAGCCGTATTGAGAGGTGTAGAGGTTCACGCCGATGTTATCCTGAAAGGAACACGTGTAGACGGTATTTATACTGCCGACCCTGAGAAGGATCCTTCGGCTACAAAATATGACACGCTTACCTTTAACGATGTACTTGCAAAAGGCCTGAATGTAATGGACACTACAGCATTCACGCTTAGCCAGGAAAATGAACTGCCTATCATTGTGTTCGACATGAACAAAGAAGGCAACCTGATGAAAGTTTGCGAAGGCGAACTGGTAGGAACTACAGTAAACGTTTAATTTTTTATCATAAGAATTACACCATGGAAGAAATCGATTTTATCTTGGATAGCACTCAGGAATCAATGAACAATTCTATTGCGCATCTTGAAAAAGAATTCCTTAACATCCGTGCCGGAAAGGCATCACCGGCCATGCTTGGCGGTGTGTTTGTAGACTATTATGGCTCACAGACACCTCTTTCGCAGGTAGCAAACGTGAATGTGCCTGACGCAAGAACCATTACGGTTACGCCTTGGGAAAAAAGCATGCTTCAGCCAATCGAAAAAGCAATCATGATCGCTAACATTGGCTTTAACCCGATGAACAACGGTGATAACATCATCATTAACGTTCCGGCACTTACCGAGGAACGCAGGAGAGATCTTGTAAAACAGGCTAAAGTGGAAGCGGAAGATGCTAAGATCGGTATCAGGAACGTTCGTAAAGACGCTAATACCGACATCAAAAAACTGGAGAAAGACGGTGTATCTGAAGATGCCTGCAAAGGCGCAGAAGAAAGCGTTCAGGAACTTACCAACAGTTACATCAAGAAAATTGACGAGCTACTGGTACTGAAGGAAGCCGAAATCATGAAAGTATAAGTTCGAATCCGCCCATCGTGGCGGATTTTTTGTATATCATAAATTAGCGGAAAAGTCGTTATCTTTACATTATAAATACCATTGTCATGGATATAGCTGTAAAAAAACTGGAATTGATCGACTGGCTGATGCATCTGAAAGATGAAGCCAAATTAGAAAGACTGCTTGATTTTAAAGCAGAAATGGAAGAAGGCATAGTAGCTTACAGTGCAGTTGGCGTACCTATGGATATCAATCAGTATAAGGCTAAACTGGAAAAAGGATCAAATGATATAAAAAATGGCAATTATATGACTGATGATGAACTTGCCAATGATATGAAAAACTGGTAATGGCCGAAAAACTTTCTATAATATGGTCAAGTGAGGCCATCTCTGATTTAAAGTCTGTTTTTGTGCATTTGCAGGAATCAAATTCAAAAGAGACTTCATTAAAAATCAGAAGCGAAATCTTTAATGCTCCATATAATATAATCTTCCCTGAACAATACCAATCTGATGAATATCGCCGGGTTATCGTTCGCAATTACAAAATATATTATACCCATTTTAAAAAAAGGATACAAATAGTCGGCATATTCAACACTAGCAGGCATCCTTCTAAAATGAGAAGATAACTCTTCTTTTCAACTATGAGAATACTCACGTTTTTGCTTTTATTCTTTTCCCTGACAGGCCATGCACAATCGGCCATCACGGGTATTGTAAAAGACAGTAAAACTGAAACACCGCTACCCTTTGCTACCATTTACCAGCAAAACGGCAAGAGCATCATCGCTGATGTTGACGGCAAATTTGTAATCGAAAGAGCACCTGTTCACGAGATATTCACAGTTACCTATATTGGCTATGGCGAGCGTTCGTTTAAGATCACGCCGGGCAGGATATTCTATTCGGTAACACTGGAGGCAAAATCCGGGCAACTGCAGGAACTCGTAATTGATGGTGCCAATCCCGCCAATGAGATCATCAGGAAAGCAATTCGTGGAAAAGTGATCAATGACCCGCAGCAAAAGCTCAACAGCTTTAGCTACAAAACCTACGAACGCCTTATAGTAACTGCAAATCCGGATTCTATTGCCGGGAACCTGGATTCTATTTATGCCTACGAGAGAGCTGCTAAGATTTTCAAAAAAATAGACTCAACCGAATATAAGTTCAAAAAACTTATCGAGAAACGGCACATTTACCAAACCGAAAAAGTATCTGAATTCCTCTTCAACAAAAACCAGGGGCTTAAAGAGAATGTACTTGCTACACGCATGGCAGGATTCAAGCAGCCATTATATGAGTTCATTGGGCTGAAGCTGCAATCCTATTCCGTTTACACAAACGACATCGATATTCTCGAAACAAAATATGCCGGTCCACTGGCATCGAACGCACTCAAAGAATACCATTACAAGATACTCGACACAGTAGCTATAGACGGACGTGCTGCCTATATGCTGTATTTTACACCAAAGAACAAAAAGAAGAAAAAGAAACTTGACGGCATTATTTATCTTGACATGCAAAACTATGGTGTTGCAAAAGCGGTGTTCAGGGTAAAGAATGTGCTGGATGTAACTTCAACACATTTCTTTAGGTACGAAAAAGAAAAAGGCATTTGG
The DNA here is from genome assembly GCF_054457175.1 of Flavobacterium hauense. Lineage (NCBI taxonomy): Bacteria > Pseudomonadati > Bacteroidota > Flavobacteriia > Flavobacteriales > Flavobacteriaceae > Flavobacterium > Flavobacterium hauense. The sequence goes on along the minus strand of NZ_JBTKVX010000002.1, from coordinate 145,828 downwards.
TTCCCGGACAGGAAAACCCTGAAAATAGTTAAGGGAAACAATCAGGATGATATAAAAATACTGGGAGAAACCATTAAGTTTGACGCAGCAAGTACCGGCAAGCGTAAACGTGAAACCGAACCATCGGACCTTGTATATGTATATTCTGAAGCCGGTAATTTCGACAAGAAATTCGACAATCCCGTTACTATAAGGCGTGCAGGAGTAGCCATTGATATTACCAAAGAAGCCATAAACAGGCCCGAAGAATACTGGAATAATTTCCGCCCCGACACCCTTGACACCCGAAGCCTGACCACCTATACCGAAATGGACAGCCTTGTAGCCAAGGAAAACTGGGAGCAGATCATTATTAAAGGGAAACGTATCATCAACGGTTACTACCCCTTAGGGCCTTTTGACATCGACCTTCAGAAATTTATAAAGTACAATAACTATGAAGGTTTCAGGCCGGGACTAGGTTTTGTAACCAACAGCAAGTTTGCCGAAACGTTCAGGTTAAGCGGCTATGGTGCGTATGGTACCAAAGACGGTACCTTTAAGTACGGCATGGGTGCGGCAGTTCGTGTTGGCAACTTCTCTAACTCATGGATAGGGGCTTCTTACATGGATGATATTACCGAAATTGCGAGTACCTCATTTGCCACCGATAAAAAAGCATTTAAGATCTACGACCCAAGGTTCCTGAATCTTTTGACATTCTATAACCACCAGACCTACATGGCGTATATAGAAACAAAGATATTTCCAAAAACGGAGAGCCGCTGGCAGCTGGAGCGAAGCCGTATTGATCCTAAATTTGGCTATACCTATATTCCTGACGAGAAACCTTACTCGCTGTTTTACCTGACCATGGCAACAGTATCGGTACAATGGAATCCTTTCAGCGATTACATGCAGACACCGAATGGACGCATCGAAACCGAAAAACGCTTCCCTAAGTTTGCTTTTCAGTACACCCAGTCATTATCTGATGTACTTGACAGCGATTTCACCTTCAGCAAGCTCGATGCTAGGGCAGAATATGAGAAGAAGTACCTGAATGGCCAAAAAACATCGGCACTTATACAAGCCGGAATTGCCGTAGGCGATACTCCCCTGACGCACCTGTATAGTACCTCTCCCAACAACCTGAGTAAAGATGGGGTGCTGGCACGCGTGAATTTTGCAGGTAAGAACAGTTTCGAGACCATGTATTACAATGAGTTCTTCTCAAGCCGTTATGCCACAGCACAGCTGAGACATGCTTTCAGGAAGTTTACCATTTGGCGTTTCTTTAAAATGACTCCGGCACTGGTTACCCGTGCTGCCTGGGGTGCAATGCAGGATAAAAGTGATCATGTAGGCGCTGAATTCAACACCCTTGACGAAGGTTATTATGAAAGTGGCGTTGAGCTTAACGAACTGATAAATATTGCAGGGATTTCGGCAGGAATCTCATCATTTTATCGCTATGGCCCCTATCATCTGCCCCAATTTGAGAAGAATATCGCGGTAAAAGTTTCGATTGGTTTTAGTTTGTTTTAAATCGTAAGGACGTACTCCTGCAAGGTCTTTGAGACCTTGTAGGTATCATTCAACATTTGATCCAAACCTACAAGGTTTTGAAAACCTTGCAGGTTAACCCACAACTAATGCGACGATACAAACTTCAGCCCTATTATCGATAACTATGTGAACTCTCCAAAAGAAAATATATTTTCTAAATTTGACATATGGATGACGTAAACAACTTACAAGATGGCCTCACCCCCGACCCCTCTCCAAAGGAGAGGGGAGCGAAACCGTCTCCCGGGTATATGACTGTTGATAACCTAAAGGCTAAAGAACTTATTCAACTTGGTAAAAATAATCGCAAAGGAGCTACACTGAGTGAAACCATACTTTGGAATTATATAAGAAATCGTAAACTTGGAGAAAAATTCCGTAGGCAACATGCAATTGGAGCTTACATACCTGACTTTGTTTGCCTGGAAAAAAGATTAATCGTGGAAGTAGATGGAGATTATCATAATACCCCTCAACAAATGGAACTTGACGAGAACAGAACTTTAGAACTCGAACAAAAACATTTGTTTAAGGTAATACGATTTAGGAACGAAGAAGTTTTGAAAGACATAAATACTGTTTTAGAAAAGATCAAAACAGCATTGTCTGAAAGAAGATTATAGCAATTACAGGCTCATTAAAAACAACCCTCGAAGTTCCTTCCCCTCTCCTTTGGAGAGGGGCCAGGGGTGAGGCCAAAAATTCTAATGCGACGATACAAATTTCAGCCCAATTATCGAAGCTATAAGTGTAGCAAGGAAGAACAACCTCCAGAAATCTGACGGTTCTTTAAAAACAAAGATTCCCATAAGGACAGTGCCTACTGCTCCAACACCAGTCCATACTGCATAGGCAGTACCTATAGGCAGGGTCTGTGTCGCTTTATACAGCAATATCATACTAATGGTCAGGCATACAAAAAAGCCACCCATCCAGTAGTTAGAAATAGCACCCGTGGTTTCTTTGGCCTTGCCAAGGCACGAGGCGAAACCTACTTCAAACAATCCGGCGATAATAAGTAATATCCAGTTCATTACAGTTAAATTTTATGCAAAGATAAGACTCATGAACCCCGCTGCATTTTACATTTGTTAAATTGTATTGCGCCTCTCGGAGTCATCTGCTATTCGAAATAATATGGCCAATAACAAATTTGTAAAAATTAGTGTAATTCATGGCTGATATTAAATACACCTTTTTACGCTTTTTACTACATTTGCAGGCATTTGCATCCTGTGGCATAAATCACGGGGCATTTTCCATAAAAACAAAGTTTAAATCTTAAAAAATGAAACACACAAAAGTTAAAGACCTGCTGAACAGCGCGAAGCCTGTTGATGATGTATTAGTAAAAGGATGGGTAAGAACTTTTAGGAATAATCAGTTTATAGCCCTCAATGACGGATCTACTATAAATAATATCCAGTGTGTAGTTGACTTTGAAAATACACCCGCAGACACTTTAAAACGCATAACAACCGGTGCCGCTGTAGCTATTAAGGGTAACCTTACCGAGAGCCAGGGCGCAGGACAAAAATATGAGGTACAGGCTAAAAGCGTAGAAATTCTTGGAGACTCTGATCCTGAGAAATTCCCTATGCAGCCTAAAAAACACTCTTTGGAGTTTTTACGTGAGAATGCCCACCTACGTGTGCGTACTAACGTGTTTGGTGCAATCATGAGGGTACGCTCGGTACTATCATTTGCGATTCACCAGTACTTCCAGGAAAAAGGATTCGTATATGTGAACACGCCTATCATCACCGGTTCTGATGCTGAGGGTGCAGGCGAAATGTTCCAGGTTACGTCGCTTCCGGTAGGCAACCCGCCACTGAATGAAGAGGGTAAAGTAGATTACAAACAGGATTTCTTCGGAAAGGAAACCAACCTTACCGTATCAGGCCAGCTGGAAGGTGAGACTTTTGCAATGGCATTAGGTCAGATCTATACGTTTGGACCAACTTTCCGTGCTGAGAACTCTAACACCTCGCGCCACCTTGCAGAATTCTGGATGGTAGAGCCTGAAGTTGCTTTTAACAACCTTGATGACAACATGGATCTTGCTGAGGATTTCATCCAATACGTAATCAAATATGCGCTTGACCGTTGCCAGGACGACCTTAAATTCCTTGACCAGCGCCTTGCCGATGAAGAGAAGCAAAAACCGACAGCAGAGCGCAGCGAAATGGGCTTATTAGAGAAACTTCAGTTTGTACTGGAGAACAACTTTAAGCGTGTGAGCTATACAGAGGCTATCGACATCCTTATGAGCTCTAAGCCAAATAAGAACAAAAAATTCAACTATATCATTGAAGAATGGGGTGCTGACCTGCAAAGTGAGCACGAGCGTTTCTTAGTTGAGAAACACTTTAAATGCCCGGTAATTCTATACGATTACCCTGCAAAGATCAAAGCATTCTATATGAGATTAAATGATGACAAGAAAACCGTTCGCGCCATGGATATCCTTTTCCCTGGGATTGGTGAGATCGTTGGAGGATCTGAAAGAGAAGAGCGCCTTGACGTGCTTCTTGAGAAGATCGCCGAGCTTGGCATCGACGAAAAAGAACTATGGTGGTACCTTGATACCCGCCGTTTTGGTAGTGCAACACACGCGGGCTTCGGACTTGGTTTTGAGCGCCTTGTATTGTTCGTAACCGGTATGGGTAACATCCGTGACGTGATTCCTTTCCCAAGGACACCGCAGAACGCAGAATTTTAATTTTCTCAGTAGTGAGAATTGAGATAATAGTATTGAGAAAGCCTTGCAGTAATGTAAGGCTTTTTTGTTTATTTTTATTCATAACTCTAACCTTATAAAATGATAGAAGAACTTATTAAAAGAACAAACCTTTACGAATTTTATCACGATTGCGATTTTAAGCTTGAATCATATAATTATAACGCGCCTAAGCAAATCTTCAGCGTTACAACATCTATCAACCAAATAAGCTATGATCATTTTGTTGAGTATGAGGAATGGAAAATTACTTGTATAAATACTGAAAGGGTTTCCGGTTTTGATTTTGATATAATGATGCCCTATATCAAAATGAGAATTATTGAAAACCATCCATTGCTATGGCTTTATCACGATGACGAACTCTATTGTGAAATATCAGGGACACCAAAAGACTTTAATCAATTTGTTTATCAGTTAGTACATCTACTCGAAGCCGAAACAGGCGGATGGTTATCATTTCATGACATTTTCCGTGGATTTATGAATCTCGCTCACAAAGGGAAGTTTACATCAAAAATATCTTTCCCATTGGCAAAAAATCTTGACACAATTTGCAAAGAACAAAATTTAATCTTTAAAATTGTTGAACGCTCATCGGGTGAAGACAAAGGATATGCAGATAAACCAAATGCTAAACTCCTGATGTTCGGCAATTCGGATGTAAGCCCGTATGAATATAATCTGGGGCAATCTTATGTAATTGCGGAAGAATTTATCGCCGAAAGAATTAAATAACTACGAACCGATATTCATCAAAAATTATACCTCATCTTCACCTTATTATAATTTTATCTAAAAAGGCTTAGCAATTGCGACCTGTTTTTTGTAATTTTATACTGTAAAAATGACCGCGTTTACTTATGCTTAAGCAGAACTTACAATTAAAACTATCCCAGAAATTATCGCCACAGCAAATCCAGCTGATGAAGCTGATACAATTGCCTACGCAGGCATTTGAGCAACGGCTTAAAGAAGAAATGGTAGAAAATCCTGCCCTCGAGACAGGAAAGGAAGATGAATACGAAAAAGACGAGTACGATACTACTGAGGATTTTGATGATTATGACGACTATGATAACGAACGCATTGATGCCGACGAGATAAACATAGACGAATACCTGAGCGATGACGAAATTCCGGGATATAAGACGCAATCCAACAACTACAGCGACGACGATGAGGACCGTAGCATGCCGTTTGCAGCTCCGATTAGCTTTCACCAAAACCTTATCGACCAGCTGAATACCTTTATCCTTAGTGATGACGAACGTGAGATTGCCGAATTCCTTGTGGGAAGCATTGACGACATGGGCTACATCCGCCGAAGCATCCCCGATATTGTAGACGACATGGCCTTTACACAGGGCATTTACACCGACGAAAAGACTACCGAACGCATACTTCACATCATCCACGAACTGGAGCCTTCGGGCGTTGGCGCACGCGACCTGCAGGAATGCCTTTTATTACAACTAAAGCACAGGACTCCTACCGCCGCGGTAGACCTTGCCATAGATATACTGGAGCACCAGTTCGATGCTTTTACCAAAAAACACTACGACAAGCTGCTTCAGAAATACGATATCTCACAAGACCAGCTGCGTGCTGCGATTGACGAGATCGAAAGGTTGAACCCTAAACCGGGAGGCACTTATGAAAGCAGCAACAGAACCGTGGAACACGTGGTGCCCGACTTTGCCATACGTATTGTGGACGGTGAACTGGAACTGACCCTTAACGGACGAAATGCTCCCGAACTGCACGTTTCTAAGGATTACCAGGAAATGCTGCAAACCTATAAAGACAGCCGCGAAAAGAACAATGCCCAAAAGGATGCTGTACAGTTCATCAAACAAAAGCTGGATTCGGCAAAATGGTTCATCGATGCCATCAGGCAGCGTCAGGAAACCCTGTTCGTGACCATGAATGCCATCATGCACTATCAGGAAGAGTACTTCCTTGACGGTGAAGAAGCTAAGCTGAAACCGATGATCCTTAAAGATATTGCCGATATGGTGGGTCTTGATATTTCTACCGTTTCGCGTGTAGCCAACAGCAAGTATGTAGAAACACCTTATGGTACCAAACTAATCAAGGAATTCTTCTCTGAAGCCATGAAAAATGACCAGGGAGAAGACGTATCGACCATTGAGATCAAGAAGATACTGGAAACTGTTATCAGCGAAGAAGACAAGCGCAAGCCGCTTCCTGACGACAAGCTTGCCGAAATACTGAAAGACAAAGGTTACCCTATTGCAAGGCGAACGATTGCAAAATACCGTGAGCAGCTTGATATTCCTGTAGCGAGGATGAGGAAGAAAATATAAACGCATGAAGAAATTCCTGGCGATATTCTCTTACCTCTTTCATCCGTTATTCGTACCGGTCTATGCTACGTTGTTTTATTTTGTGGTCGCCAACAGCTTTTTCTACGAGCACGAAATTTACCTTGCCTTTATCCAGATACTGATACTTACGGTTTTGCTTCCGATGTCGGTATTTTATCTCATCCGCTCATTAGGCAAGATGAAATCAAAGCTTCCCAATGCCAAAGAACGGAGGCTGCCACTGGCCATTTATGCCCTGCTTATTTTGTTTCTCATAAAATATAGCTTGTCTATAATAGTGATTCCCGAGCTGTATTATTACTTTACGGGAGTGCTTATCAGCACCGTAATTACGTTGGCTCTTGTATTGGCTAACCAAAGCCCGAGCCTGCACACAATGGCTGTAGCTTCACTCACTGTTTTTGTAATAGGCATCTCATCCTATTATCATATCACCTACCTGTACTTCATCGCCTTTTTAATAATCTGCACAGGAATTGTTGGCTCTTCGCGCATGGCGGCACGATCGCACAGGCTGAGCGAAGTACTGCTTGGTGCACTCATTGGCATAGTCCCACAGGTAGCGCTTTGGTTTGTATGGTTAGTGCCGGCGGTTTAAAAGCCGAGGGCGTTGCCAACGGTTACTCTATCTGAATCTTTCAGGTTCTCATGCCGTCATTCTGAGGTCGGTACTTCAATTTCATTCATTCCCTACGGGAAATAATCATAACCCGATAACTTTTTCTACCAACATTAAATCGCTACGCGATAAACTACTCATTGAGGTTTCCCGTTAGGGAAATAATGTTGGTAGCTATGAATTAGAATACGGAAAGCTTTCCCGTAGGGAATGAATAGAGATTGCCACGTTGTACCTCCTCGCAATGACAATACATGTTGCAATTGCTATGAACTAAGTGAAATGGAGTCGAAGAATCCTGTCTTTTAATAACATACTCCTTAAACATTTAAAAAGGAAACTGCTTCTCACACACTTATAAGCATGAGAACTCCCCACGCTGGCGTGATATAACCACTAGTTAAATTTTACAGCAGTCCCGGCGACACCACTATCCGCTAATTTCCTAAAGAAAGGGATTTTGTATATAATCACCGGGCTTAGCAATGTTGACAGGATAATGATATAGAAAAACGATCTCGCTAAATAATCTTTTGTATCGGGCATAAAGATAAAACCATACAACAATGAAATGAACACATACATGCTGCAGTTAATAATCATTAATTGCATGACTCTGTTTTTAAGATTCAACTCTCTGCCAAGCACGGAAAAGATGCCTATTGAGAAAACAAAGTAAAACATCAACCTCATTATTCCCAAAAAAGCATAATCCGAAAACATCATTATTACTTTTCTTTGATTAAATCCACTATCATCAGCAATGGTATACAGGAAGCCTATAACAAAGCTCAGCAGCGTTTCCGTTATTAAAAAAGCCAAAAGCAAAACCACAATCGAAAATATTTTCTTCATCGTAAACGTAAGATTTATCTTCATCTAAGATACTGAATTCATCAAACAAAAGACAAACAAAAAAGCCCTCACACTCTCGCATGAAGGCTCATTCACTTAAGCACCATTATTTATTTCTTTTTCAATTCAGCTAATATGGCCTCACCTACCGCTTTAGCTGATTGTGGGTTTTGTCCCGTAACTACTCTTTGATCAGTTACTACATGTTGCTGCCACATCCCTGATTTCTCAAATTTGGCACCGTGGGCTTTCAGTCCGTCTTCTAATAAGAACGGCACTACTTTAGTAAGCCCTACAGCTTCTTCTTCCTCATTGGTAAAGGCATTTATCTTTTTACCGTCAATAAGGTACTTACCGTTGGACAATTTGATATTTACCAATCCCGCAGGACCGTGACATACGGCTCCAACGATTCCGCCTTTCTCATACACGGCAGCGGCAATCTTTTGCAGTTCAGTATTATCGGCAAAATCCCACATGGCACCGTGTCCGCCTGCATAGTAAATAGCAGCATAGTCGGCAGGATTGACCTGTGATGGCTTCAGGGTGTTCTCTATTTTGTTGTGGTATTCGGTATTCTCCCAAAATTCCTTATTCACAGGGTCTTTAAGGTCAAAACCGTCAACAGGGGCTTTACCGCCTTTCGGACTTACAAAATCAATCTCATATCCGGCTTTGTGCAGCACTTCCCAAGGATGTGATGCCTCGCCAAGGTAAAAGCCTGTCGGTTCGCCCGTACTTCCTTTTTTGTCGTGGCTCGTTACCACAAACAGAATTTTCTTTTTGCCCATGTTCTTCGATTTTTTAGCCTGTGCCAATGCCGGTACAGTACTTATTAATAGTATCGCTATAACTTTTGCTATGTTATTCATTTTATAATGATTGAAAATTATAGCACAAAGTTCGGGAGAAAGAGACAAACGGCGTTTGATCTACATCACAAATATGATGTGACCTGCATCACGCTTATGAAGAAAGCCTGCTCAATGTTTCTCGGGTAACGCCAAGGTAAGAGGCCAGCAGGGTTTTAGGAACCCTCTGAAAAAGTGAAGGATATTGTGCTAGTAATTGCTCATAGCGTTCTTTGGCACTCGTAGTAAGCAGGGATAGAATACGCTGCTGCAAGCCCACATAGCCAAAGTTGGATTTCCTCCTGAAAAAATGTTCAGCCTTATGGAGCCCGGCACAAAGCTTTTCGGAATTTTCCTGCGAAAGGTACAGCACCTCGGTATCTTCAAGGCAGTCAAGGGATAATGTAGCAGGAGTATGGAAATGATAAGCCTGGTAGTCACTCACCCACCAGTCTTCCATCGCAAACTGCATGATGTGCTCTTTGCCTGCAGCATCGGTATGTACAAGCTTTAAAAGACCCGAGACCACAAAATAAGAATGGTTAACAGCGTCACCTTCCTGAATGAGAAACTGGTGTTTTTTGAGCTTTTTTGAAGTAAAATGGGAGAGCACGAACGCAAACTCGTCATCGGTAAGCGATACGATCTTTTCTATATGTTCCCGAAGCTTTTTGCTCATATAAGATTATCCTGTCTTACAAAGGTGCAAAAGTTTACCGCTAACACCAAAAAATAAACGCCATGCTTTACACATGGCGCTATATAAGATTTTGTTTTATTTTACAACCGTGGCTTCAAGTTCTACCTTTAAGGTTTCGAAAAGGGTTTTTACCTCTAAGAGTGTAGTCGCCTGCTTTATGCCGTGTTTAGCGATCCAATCCTGAAAGATAGGGAAATGAGGCCAGAGCTCTTCAGTTGAAGTAGTGTATATGCTTAACCTCACAATATTTTTAGGCTCGTAACCTGCATGACTGATAACTTTCTCTAAATTCGCTATTGCTTCTTCCAGCTGACTTTTCATATTGGCATTACTGGATGTGCCGTCGGCATGCACTGCCGCCTGGCCCGAAACATATAATGTCCCTTGTACATTCTTTACCTCAACAGCTTGTACATAGCTGCGTTCGTCCTGCCATTTCCAGGGACTGAATTCTCTTTTTTCCATTTGCTTTGCGATTTTGGTTTGTGCCAGTACAGGCACAACCGTTAATAATGTAAATGCTAAAATTTTTGCTGCGTTTTTCATACACTGCAAAATTGCAAAGAATGGATGTGAGCTACCTATGACATTCGTCACAGATATGAAGTGAGGTTTATCACATTAACTTAGAGAGCCTGCTCAGTGTTTCGCGCGAAACACCCAGATAGGAAGCGATCATTGACTTTGGCACGCGCTGCAACAACGAAGGGTAACGTTCCAGCAGCTGCTCATAGCGTTCTTTGGCATTACCGGTAATCAGCGAGAGGATGCGTTGCTGTGAGCCAATATGCCCCCTGTTAGCCTTTTCTAGGAAAAAATGCTCCATCTTCTGCATACCGGCACAAAGAGCCTGATAGTTCTCGAGCGTAAGGCAAAACACTTCGGTATCTTCAAGACAGTTTAGCGACATAGTAGCCCTCGTCTTATTATGAAAGGCCTGGAAATCGCTCTCCCACCAATCTTCCATGGCAAAAGATACGATGTGCTCTTTTCCTGAAGTATCGGCATGTACCAACTTTATAAGCCCTGATACCACAAAATAAGAATACGGCACCGGCTCGCCTTCCTGAATGAGGAACTGGTGTTTTTTAAATTTTTTTGAAGTGAAATGAGACATTACGAACGCAAACTCATCGTCGGTAAGCGATACGATCTTTTCTATATGTTCACGAAGCTTTATGCTCATCTAAAGGATATAGAAGATCAACCCGATATTCGCCGAACGCAGTTTAAGCTTCTCGTCAGTCTCTGCTATAGGAGCGTTATTGTATATGGGCGAAAGTCCGTAATAGGCATAAATATTCCAGGTATTCCATCCGGCAGAAATATAGGCTCCGTACACAAAATCGTTAAGATTTATATCTCCGGTAACCTTCTCTTTAGGACCGCTTTCAGGTTTATATAATGCCTTGTCGGCAAACAGCCAGCTTACCTTAAAACCAAGATAGATACGCCAGAATTCATGATCTATGGCATTACTGTTCCTCCAGCGCAATTCAAGCGGAACTTCGAGATAATGCAATACCAGCTTATTCTTGTCGTAGCTGCCTTCAGGTACTGTTCGATAAACATTGGCGCCATTAAGTTCCTCAACAAGCATATTGTGCTTTATATTATTGTATGAATAGCCTAATCCAAGTGCCACGGCATAAGTACGGTTCTTATTGATGGGCATATCCCTCAGGAAACCCACGGTAATACCCGTAGAGAAAGCATATTGCGAATAATCTTTTGGCTTTTCCTGTATTACATTATACGAAATCGAAGCATAGAACTGGTCTTCACGGTATTTGGCATCAAATACCGGCGCGACGCTGTCTTTCTCAATGGTATCGGTGACTATAGGCTCAACCTGTGCCAATGCCGTAAACCCTGAAAAAACCAATAAAACCAGAAGTAAATGCCTCATAATAGTATTCGCGTGATTGCTGTCTTACAAAGATGCAAAAGTTTAGGCAATAGTTTCAGGCTTACACCAAAAATTTAAGAATAAACGAGAGATTCTTCCTTCGTCAGAATGACAAACAGCCTTGCAAGTACAAGGCTGTTTTCTGAATAGATATGAATATATAAAGACGGCAATTAAGCCGGGATGCCTTATGAAAGTCCGTTCATTACCAATAGCGCCTGATCAGGATCGGCAAGGCTAAGCCTGTAGATGTCTTCGGTCTGTCCGGTGCGAATCTCGAACCTGTCGTTACCCAATGCATCGATAAGATCGGCTACCAGTACCGATGGCGGGATACCATTCTCTCCCCCTATTGCAGCAGAAAGCTCTGTATTTACCAGTGGCGGCATCAGTTCGAATACTTTTACGGTTGTTTCTTTAAGAGCAAGCCTTAGCGACTTGGTATAGGAGTGCAATGCTGCCTTACTAGCTGAATAAGTTGGCAGATGCTGCGTAGGCACAAAAGCCACTATAGACGATACCGTTATTACCGCAGCTTCTTTTTGTGTTTTCAATACGGGTAATAACTTCTCTGTAAGGCGTACAACCGAAAGAAAGTTCGTTTCAAACTCCGATACGGCAATATCGTAGGCTCTTTCATCGCCATCTGCCAGATGATGGATGTCGGCACGGCCCGCATTGTTTATCAGTATGTTCAGGTCGGGGAATTCTGTTTTGACACGGCTCACCAGATCGTTCACGTTTTGCTCATTGCTCACGTCAAATGGTATTGCAGTAACATTACCCAGTTCGGCAGCGGCTTTGTTCAGCCTCGCTTCGTCCCTTCCGGTAATAATCACCTTGTTGCCAAGCGCTGTCAGTTGGCGCGCCATTTCTAATCCTATTCCGGCACTACCGCCAGTAATCAATATTGTATTTGCTGTTGTTTTCATTGTTTTAGAATTTATATATGTAATTATTTTTTTTACCACTAAGTGCACTATGCTTTTTTCACAAGGAACACAAAGCTTTGTGTCAATTTGTGCTTCCATTGTGTTCTTTGTGGTTAAGTCGTTTTTTTAAATATCGAAGTAGCAGTATGCCCTCCAAAACCAAAGGTGTTGTTCAGGGCATACTGTATGTTTCTTTTTTCAGGCTTGTCAAGCACCAGGTGAAGTCCCTGCGGAATAGCCGGGTCTATATTTTGTACATTGATCGTTGGCGGAACGATGTCATTCTTAACCGCCAGCACGCTGATGATGCTTTCTATAGCTCCTGCTGCCCCCAACAGGTGCCCTGTCATTGATTTGGTGGCGCTAATGGCTACATCCTGCCCGTTAAAAACGGTATGTATTGCATTAAGCTCACTCAAATCGCCCACCGGAGTAGAGGTAGCGTGTGCGTTGATATAATCAATATCGTTTGCTGTAAGATTGGCATCCGCTAACGCTTTTTTCATGCCCAGTGCCGCTCCAAGCCCGTCGGCAGGAGTGCCTGTTAAATGATAGGCATCGGCCGCCATGCCGCCACCTACGATCTCAGCATATATATTTGCGCCTCGTGCCACGGCATGGTCCCAATCTTCCAGAATCAGTGCTCCGGCACCTTCTCCGGCTACAAAGCCATCTCTGTCGGCATCGAAGGGACGAGAAGCTGTTTGCGGGCTATCATTTCGTTTGGACAAGGCCTGGGAAGCGTTAAAGCCCCCTATAGATGCAGGTGTCAACGCCGCTTCACTACCCCCTGCGATCATAATGGTTGCTTTACCAAGGCGGATTGTATCAAAGGCAGAAATGATAGCTGTATTAGATGAGGCACAAGCCGATACCGTGGCATAGTTAGGGCCATGAAGCCCATAACGGATGGACAATACCCCTGCTGCGATATCTACAATCATTTTTGGGATAAAAAACGGATTGAAACGTGGCGTGCCATCGCCTTCATAAAACTCTTTAAGCTGTTCCTCAAAAGTGCTGATCCCCCCATTACCCGATGCCCAAATCACACCCACGTCAAAACGTTCGTGCTGCGGCATGGTGCCAAAATCAAGTCCGGCATCTTTCACCGCCTCATCGGCAGCGGCAATGGCATATTGGGTGAACAGGTCATATTTTCGGGCCTCTTTCCTATCCACATATTGCTCAATATCAAAGCCTTTTACCTCATGGGCAAAATGGGTTTTGAATTTGGTGGTGTCAAATTTGGTTATAGGCCCTGCGCCGCTTTTCCCGGCAAGGATATTCTCCCAAAATTCGGCAACCGAGTTACCCAATGGTGTTATGGCTCCAAGGCCTGTTACAGCTACTCTTTTCATCGTCTTATTTCTTGATTTCTGTTTTCAGCAGGTTGGTATATCCTTTAGCAATAAGCCTTGTACGGTCGGCATTCCAAACCTCGCACTGGGCGTTTACCACCTGGCTGCCTTTTTTAATAATTGCGGTATCTGCCAGTACTACATCGCCTTCGCGGGCAGCAGAGAGATAATCGATTACCAGATTTACCGATACATAGAAGTATGGCTCACCATAGGATATCAGTGTTGCACCAATGGCATCGTCTATAATGGCTGCTGTTATGCCGCCATGAAGCGTACCAAAGGGATTGGTCATTTCTTTACGAATCGTATGCTGGAACGTAAGGCTGCCTTCTTCAACCTTCAACACCACAGGCCTTAGCCATGCCATAAAGGGAGAAGGCGATTCGGTAACTTCCTTACCGATGTTTGCTTTTAAAATATCTGCTGCTTGTGAGAACATATTATTGGTTTTTTAGGTTTTCTATTACAATTGCCGATGCACCGCCGCCGCCATTACAGATGGCAGCTACACCATATTTACCGCCTTCCTGTATAAGTACCGAAGTAAGTGTGGTTATTATCCTTGCTCCCGATGCACCTATGGGGTGGCCCATTGCTACACCGCCGCCGTAAATGTTTATCTTTTCAGAAGGTATCCCCAGTATCTGCCTGTTGGCCAATATCACAGCTGCATACGCCTCGTTGATCTCAAAATAATCAATATCATCCTGCAATAATCCGGCTTGTTTCAATGCTTTCGGGATTGCCAGTGATGGCGCAGTAGTAAACCATTCCGGTGCCTGTGCGGCATCAGCATAGCCAATAATTTTGGCAATAGGTTTCAGGTTGTATTTTTCTACCGCTTCCGCAGAAACCAATAGTAATGCGGCAGCACCGTCGTTCAGGTTACTGGCATTGGCAGCGGTTATGGTTCCGCCCTCTTCAAATACCGGTTTTAGGGTCGGTACTTTATCCGCGATCAGCTTGTACACATCTTCATCCTTGTCGATGGTCACACTTCCCGAGCGCTGTTTTATTTCTATCGGAATGATCTCATTGTCAAATTTCCCATCTTCAAAGGCTTTGGCTGCCCTGCCATAGGATTCAAGTGCATAGGCATCCTGCTCTTCGCGTGATATGTTGTATTGTCGTACCGTAATTTCAGCGGCATTCCCCATGTGGAAGTCGTTATACACATCAGTAAGACCATCTTTCAAAAGACCATCGGTAAGCAGGCTGTGCCCCATTTTGTTACCAACTCTCTGCTGAATGTAATGCGGTACATTACTCATGCTCTCCATGCCTCCGGCAACAACTACGTTGTCTACACCAAGCTGTATCTGCTGGGCACCAAGCATTACGGCTTTCATACCCGAAGCACATACTTTATTAATGGTAGTAGCATCAGTATGGTCGTCTATTCCCGCAAACTTAGCCGCCTGCCTTGCGGGTGACTGACCTAAATTAGCCGACAGCACGTTACCCATATACACCGAGTCAATTTCATCAGCAGGGATAGTGGTTTGTGCCAATGTGCTTTCTATAGCGATCTTACCCAACTCTGTTGCACTAAAGCCTGAAAGGCTGCCAAGGAATCCACCTATGGGTGTTCTTTTTGCCGAAACTATAAATACGTCTTTCATAATTTTATGTTTTATACCGATCGGTATATTTTACTTTAAAAAAATAGCTCTTATCGATTAAATGTAATGTTACGTCTACATAAAATATACCGATTGGTATATTTTATAGTAAAAATTTTAACTTGCTATATCCTGTATCATTTTTTCGCCCTGCTTTACGGCAGCTTTAAGTCCGTGCATTTTCCCTGTAACCTTAGCCAGCATAATACCACCTTCGATCAGTGCAATGAATGCCCCAGCGAAGTCTTTGGCATTAGTGCCCTGTTTTATCTGTCCGGCTTCAATGCCATCGGCGATAACTTTCTCCAAATGTGCATACCAGTTCTCGATCGCCCCTACCGCTTTTGCCCTAAGCAGGCCATGAGTATCGTCAGATTCTATTGCCGTGTTCAGCACCGGGCAGCCCCCGTGTAGCATCGGAAGGTTCACAAAATCAGAAAATACCGTAAGGTATACTTTCAGCTTATCGATGTTGTGCGGTTTGCCTGCCATTTTGGTTTTAATCAGCGATACAACATTACCATAGTTGTAATCAAAAGCAGCCAAAGCTACCTCATCCTTGCTTTCAAAGTTACCATATATACTACCCTTGGTAAGGCCTGTAGCTTCTACAATATCGTTTATAGAAGTTCCTGCAAAACCCTTCCTGTTAAAGATAGGTGCTGTCTTCTCTACGATATACTGGCGTGTCTTTTCGGCTTTACTAATCATCGTGCTTATCATTTTCTACACTACAAAATTATACCAATCGGTATATTCTGCCAAACGAATTCCCATTTATTTTTTCTATCGCATCATAGAGAGATAATGGTAATGTTAACCTAAATTCTTTCGCTGTCAATCAAAAAATCCCTAAATTTACTACACATAACTATAAAACCACATGACTATGCAGATTCAGTTTAGCATCGATTGCAAAGACAACGGACATGAAAGAATTGAAAATTATTTCACCACGACAATAAATGAAACATTAAAAAAATTTGATGACAAGATAACGAGCGTTAATGTACACCTTGCCGATGAGAACGGTTCTAAAACAGGCCCGGACGACAAACGCTGTACGATCGAGGTTCATGCCACGGGACTTAATCCTGTTGCTGTTACCAACCATGCCGATTCGGTTGAGAAATCGATTAAAGGTGCAACCGACAAAATGAAAAGTGCTTTGGAGCACGCTTACGGCAAACTTCAGAAGAGCCACTAAGATTACCAAAATTCTATATAGAGAAAACCCTTCGATAGTATCGAAGGGTTTTTATTTTGCTACAATTAGAGTATGTTTGCTTTATAAATTACTATTGTCATGAGTGCGCTTAAAAACATCTATTCACCTGTATTTTATGAAAGATTGTCGGCTGTGCTGGCACAATCACTGCCCGGTTTTGACAAGGCAAAATTCATCAGCCTGATCAATTCTGATGGTTTTGAACATAAAGAACTCAAAGCAAGGATGCGCCATACCGCCATAGTGCTGCATCATTTCATGCCGCAGGATTTCAGCAAGGCAGTTGATGCTTTGCAAACAATTATAGAGAATTTCAGGAAGACAGGCTACGGACAGGATAGCCTTGCCTGCATGTTCCTGCCGGATTATGTAGAAGTATATGGCCTTGACCATTATGACGATGCCGTGCGTGCACTCGAATATATTACCCAGTTTACCAGCTGTGAGTTTGCCGTTCGCCCTTTTATGATCAAATACGAAAAACAGATGATAGAGCAAATGACTGCCTGGTCTAAACACGACAATCATCATGTGCGCCGTTTTGCAAGCGAGGGCTCAAGGCCAAGACTACCCTGGGCAATGGCGATTCCATCGCTTAAAAAAGATCCGTCACCTGTACTGCCGTTACTGGAAAACCTGAAGAACGACCCATCAGAATATGTGCGTCGAAGTGTTGCAAACAATATCAATGATATCGCCAAAGATAATCCGGATGTTGTTTTGGCCATAGCCAAAAAATGGAAGGGATCTAACAAGGAAACTGATGCCATAGTTAAACACGGAGCTCGCACTTTACTGAAACAGGGGCATCCTGAAATACTGAAAGTTTTCGGGCTTGATGCTACCCATATTGACTATTCCCGATTTGAAGTACTTACGCCAAAAGTGAACATGGGCGACAGTGTAGAATTTACTTTTGCGATAGAAAATAAAGACTCGCAACCACAAACCGTGCGCCTTGAATATGGCATGTACTACCGCAAAGCTAAAGGCCAGCTGGCTAAAAAAGTGTTCAAGATAAGTGAGAAGATCTACCAGCCTGGCGAAAAGGCCGTGATAGTTCGCAAGCAATCGTTCAAAGCGATCACCACACGGGTTTTCTATCCCGGCGAGCACCAATTATCCATCATCATCAATGGGGAAGAAAAACAACCTGTACTCAGCTTTGAGCTGGTTTAAGCTTTTGGAGTTTTAGGTTTCGCAGGCTGGGTTTTAGTCGCTGTGCTTTGGGCTTTAGATTTTGAAGTTTGTGGCTTTGAAGCCTCAGCCTTCGGACTTTCGACACCTGCCTTTTGCCTCTTGCCTTTTTCACTTTTCAGCTCATGCCTTACCTGTGCCTCGCCTATGGAATGCGATTCTTTCAACGTTCTTTGCTTTTGAGCAAGCTCTGCCAGCTTACGATAATATTTTTCGAGTACTTCAAGCTCATCCTCGCCGATGTCCTCAATATCTACAATACGGTTAGAGGCAAGTTCGTGCGATGCCAGCAGTTCGTTGAGCTTTATCTGTATTGCGAGAGAGTCTTTATTCTGTGATTTCTGGATAAGGAATACCATCAGGAAAGTAATAATGGTCGTACCCGTATTGATAATCAATTGCCAGGTCTCACTATAATCGAATATAGGGCCGCATATAGCCCATACTACAACAATGAGAAAAGCACCCAAAAATACGGGAGTGCTTCCTGTTGCTTTGGTTACCTTTTCGGCGAATTTTTCAAATAAACTTTTCCCCCTTTTAGATTGCTTTGCCATGATTCATAGATTTTTATCTATTAAAATTAGGCAATAAAAAGCGGGAATAGTTTTAAAGTTATCATAATGCTTTAGTTCTTTATTCTATTTCTTCTTTTTAGAAAACGGATTGAACGAAAATCCTAAGCTAAAATAACCCGTACCATCCTGAGTAGTCGAAAAAATGTAATCATTGGTTGACTCTCCCCTCTCCGAAATCCTTGAATTAAAAACATTGGCAAGCCCTGCCTTAAATGTACCAATCAGGGTATTGCTGAACCAGTGCTCGTATGTAATCCCCGAACGAACTTCAAGCTGGCGGTAGTCGAAAACCTTACCTGCTCCAAACTGGGATGATTGCAGGTAAAATCCGTCGCTAATGAGTTCGCTGCCCAGCGATAGTCGCCCATTGGTAAACACATCGTGTTTCAGGAACAGCCTTTGCGGCAATATAATATCCACCATCCACCCGGAATTAAACCTGTGATCGAGCGTAAAGACCGGTGCTGCCGGTACCGGAGAGGTCGGGTCCAACAGTATAATAAGTCCCAGGGTCATTTTTGTTTTGGCATTGGCTTTAAGCACAATTGATCCGCCTACAAAACCTTTAATACGCTGCGCATCGCGTTCATTGCCATCGGCAATAAAACTTGCATTGTAGATAAAAGGTTTTTTAAACAAGGTGGTATATCCGGTAAAGCTTAGTGCGGCAGAGATATAATGATAATCATAACTTTTAGTATACGAAGCCTGATCGACCCCGTTAAAATCTTTTACCTGTTCCAGTTCTGCATACTCATATTTATAGTTTGCAGTCGCAGTAACATTCCATTTCTTCTTCATAATCACCGGGATGTTAGCAAAAAAATTCAGCTTCGATCTGTTTTTTATTCGCCCGCTGATAAAGTCGTTATCCCGTAATTCACTATCAAAATCCTGCGGCAGGTACTGAATGTACTTAACATCAAAAACACGTGTAAAGGGAAACTTATCGGCAATTGCAGCCTGCATTTTTTCTTTTACGGTCTCATTTTCCTGAGCGTTGGCAGTAAGGCATAACAATGCCGATGAAAACAAGATTAACTTTTTTTTCATGATTATTATATGATTGATTGATGATTGAACTCTTAGAGCCTGCCTGAGAGATTTTTGCCTAAATAGAGTTCCAGAAAATCCTTTCTAAATACATCTCCTATTGGGATTTCTGTGTTTTTTATATATATGGTATGATTATCAAACGAATCGATATGGTTTATATTGACCAGGTATGACTTGCTTACCCTGGCAAACATGGCCGGATTGAGATGCCCGTGTATGGTCTTGAGATTCATGGCCGTGATTATCTTATTATCATCGATATAAATAACAACATAATCTTTAAGCCCTTCTACATACAGTATATCCTTAAACAATATCTTATGGTATCTCCTTTCCGACTTTATGAGCATAAACTCGGCATCCACACTTTCCATAAGGGCATTCTGCCCCCTTAAAAGTTCATGATACCCTATCGCTTTCTGTACCGCTTTTATCAATCGCTCCTTGTTTACCGGCTTCACAATATAGTCTATAGCCTCAACCTCATAGCTTTGCAGGGCATACTGCGAATAGGCGGTGGTAAAGATCACTAACGTTTCTGACGGGATAGTCGCTGCAAACTCAAGCCCCGTGATACCCGGCATTTGTATATCTAAAAAGATAAGGTCTACTGTGTTTTCGTCCATAAATGCCCTGGCTTTTTTCACACTGTTAAAGCTGCCGGTCACGGTAATATCCGTCATATCCTGAAGCTGAAGCAACATCCCTTCGCGTGCCAGTGGCTCGTCGTCTACTATAATGCAATTCATACCGGCAATATTAGGTTAACTTCATACTCATATTTATCATCACGGATTTCGAGCGTAAAATCGGTACCATATAACAGCTCTAACCGTCTCTTTACATTAGCAAGCCCCAAACCACCGCTTCCTGAAAGCTCTAAGGGCTCTTTTGCTTTAGAGTTAATGCAGGTAAAATACAGTTTGTTGCCATCAAGCGTAAAATCTGCTTTCACATACGACGCATAATCAGGGTCTACACTGTATTTAATAGCATTTTCTACAAACGCTATAAACATATTAGGCGGCAGGCTGAGGCCCTGAGGCATATCATCGCTATCAGCATTATTTATGGTAAGGCTAAAAGTAAAATCGTCGCGCCTTATTTTTTCCAGTTCCATAAAATCGCTCAGGAAATGTATCTCTGACGACAGCTGAACCGATGCCGCATTGTTCTCATACAACTGGTAGCGTAAAAAATCAGATAGCTTCACGATTATCAGCGATGCCTTCTCAGGGTCTTTGGTAACCAGCACATTCACATTATTGAGCATATTGAACAAAAAATGTGGATTTATCTGGTTTTTCAGCTCTTTCAGCTCCATTTGCAATGTTGTTTTCTCCAGTTCTGTTATACGCCCCGTATCGGTTTTCCATTGCTGGAATAATTTTATGGCTGTAGAAGAGAACACCGTTAATGTGATAATATTGGCAGCGGCGAGTATTTCCCTGAATATACCTATTCTTGCTGTTTTGGGTAATATCCTGTGCGGGTCAAAATAGATAACATGCACCTGACGCACAATCGCAAAGGTTATCACTATAATGCTTATAAGCTTAATAAGATAGTTTACATATTTCCCCCTGAACAAAAGGTAAGGCACTAATATATACATATTAATGTAAACCATTAGAAGGAAATAAGCCATCCACATAATACGGATGTAAAGGTCATAAGGCTCCTCAAATTCTATCCGCTCGCCACGGTCCAGCAGCGTTAGTGCCAGATAAACCCATATCAGCAAATGACGATACAGCCTGTACTTTTTATCTACAAAAAAGTTTACAAACCAGTTTTGTGTACAATATATATCCTTTACTCCCTGCATATTATTTTTAATCTTTGCGAAGTACGCTAAAAACAGTTGCTTACAAAACTTATTTATACAAAACCCTGTTTATATTATACAAAGCACTTTTAAGCTGGCATCTGTTTCCGCCTATAAAAGCTTTGGTATAAAATAATTCCCATTTGGTATAAAAAAACAAAGCCCAAACTTATTGCAATCTACATTTGAATAAACTTTTTGTACCATGGATGCAGCAACGATAGAACAATGGATAAGTGTGATTGAAGATAATGATTTTATAATTGACAAGGACAAACGTATCGAGAACCTCATCAATTTATGGAAATTTGCATCCTGCTATGGCAATGGTTCGCAAATTACTGAGGATGGCCTGATGGACACCGCGGGCCGAAAAAACATAAGCGTAACTTTTACAGACATCGACCTGAAGCAGGCACCAAAAAACAATTTCATAAACAATATATTCAGTACTATTGAACCCGTCTTGAACGATAAGCATAATGGGGCTTATTACATCGAGCTTAACCATCAAAAAAACAATTTCACTTCAGGCAGCCTAATGGAACTGGAAGAAGAAATTATCAATGCAATACATGGCAACCTGACACCCTATAACCAGGTAAAAAAGATCACTAAGGTTAATGCAGCTGTCGGCATATATTCTAACATAACAGCCAAAGATTGCAACAGGGAAGATATTGCCGGTGTTATTGAACAAACAAGCAGCACAGCCAATTGGCTGGTATTGGTACTGGACAGGCTTGTAAGCCACTGCGACAGCTTTTACATTTTCGATGATGTTTTGCTGCAGCCTTTCAAAACAGAATATGAGCAGCTTTTCCTTTTTGATTTTTATAAAGGCGAGATCATACAGCTTGCTACAACAAAATAAAAAGCCCGGCACATTACTGGCCGGGGCTTTCTCAAACAAACATACAACAAAATTATATTACCAGAAGAAGGTGTACAGTGCCGCGATAATGGCTGTCACGATAATGGCTCCCACAAGGAAACCGTTCGTCACCTTAAACATAGATGTGTCAATCTCAAGGCCATTAGTAGTAACGCCTTTGCGGTATTCTTTAACGCTTATAAAGAACATACCTGTTACACAGATAAGGAACACGAAGCCCATCCTGTCAATGAAAGGGATCTCAAACACACCATCGGCATTGGCCACGGCTAATCCCCAGTCATAAAGGAATTCAAGGTTCACAAAACCCGGAAGGAACTTAAAGATCACCGAGAAGATGAATCCGCCTATCATACCGAACAAAGCGGCATTTGACGTTGTTTTTTTCCAGAAGAAGCCCAACAGGAACATCGCAAAGATACCGGGGCTCAAAAAGCCCGTAAACTCCTGTATGAACTGGAAACCTCCTTTTTTATCGATACCCAAAAATGGTGCAATGATGATGGCGACTATCATAGCCGTTACCACGGTTATTTTGCCCACTTTTACCAGTTTCTCTTCGCTGGCTTCGGTATTCAGTTTTTCTTTATAGATGTCAAGGGTAAATATGGTCGCGATACTGTTGGCCTTACCTGCAAGCGACGCCACAATAGCTGCAGTAAGCGCGGCAAAGGACAAGCCTTTAAGCCCCGAAGGCAGCAGGTTCAGCAATACCGGATAGGCACGGTCAGGGTTCAGTTCGCCGTTTTGAAGCATCTCTGCCTGAAAGCCACCCTGCTGGTGCAGCACATAGGCCGCAATACCAGGCAACACCACAATTATAGGCATTAGCAGCTTCAGGAACGAGGCAAACAATATACCACCCCGTGCGGTTTTTAGGTCGGCACCAAGGGCACGCTGGGTAATGTACTGGTTGCAACCCCAGTAATTAAGGTTAATGATGATCATCCCCCCCACCAATACCGATATTCCCGGAAGGTCGGCATAGTTAGGATTCGTTTTGTCAAATATCATATGGAAGTGGTCGCCCGCCTGCGTAGTCATGTGGTTGAAACCATCTATAACTCCCGAGCCTCCAAAGTGCTCTGCTACAAGATTAAGCGCAAGATAAGTGGTTGCAAGGCCGCCCAGTATCAGGAAGAATACCTGTATAACATCGGTATAGCCAATGACTTTCATCCCTCCAAGCGTAATAAAAATCGCAAAAACAGCCAGGAATGCCATACACAGGTTCAGGTCAATACCCGATATGCTGCTGATGGCCAAAGCGCCTAAATATAATATAGATGTCAGGTTTACCACCACATACAGCAACAGCCAAAAGACGGCCATAATCATGGCTACGCGCCCGTTATAACGCTGGTTCAGGAACTGCGGCATGGTAAATATCTTATTCTTGAGGTATACCGGAATAAAAAATATGGCAACAATAATAAGCGTGATAGATGCCATCCATTCATAGGTTGCAATGGCAAGGCCCATCTTAAAACCGCTTCCGCTCATGCCTATGAATTGCTCGGCACTGATGTTGCTCGCAATAAGCGATGCCCCGATAGCCCACCATGTCAGCGAGCCTTCGGCCAAAAAGTAATCGTTACTGCTGGTGCTTTCTTTCTTTTTTCGCCTGTATATCCATAGCCCGTAGCCTACGATCAGTATAAAATAGAATAAGAAAACAACATAATCGGCAATAGATAATGCTTTCATAGTAAGGCGGTGTGGTTATTTGGTTAGCTTGTAATGTTTTTCAGAAAGATTTCTAAGGATCTCTGCACTTTTTTCGGGTGAGATATCCCTTTGTGCCTCGGCCATCATCTCGTAACCCACCATGAATTTCTTAACAGAGGCAGAACGCAGCAACGGCGGATAAAAATGCATGTGAAAATGCCATTCAGGGTGCGGTTTCCCGTCGGTTGGTGCCTGATGGATCCCTGACGAATAAGGGAAAGACGTTTCAAACAGGTTGTCGTATCTCACGGTGATTGCTTTCAGTATTTCGGCAAATGCCAAAGATTCTTCAGCAGTCATTTGGGTAATAGTGCCAAAATGCCTTTTGCTGATGATTATGGTCTCGTACGGCCACGTAGCCCAAAACGGAACCACAACGGCAAAATGAGCATTCTCTGTTACTATGCGCTCCTGTTTTACAAGCTCTTCAGCAAGATAGTCAGCCAGCAGGCTTTTATTATGTTTTTCATAGTAAGCAAGAAGGCTGGCTTGTGTTTTTTCGACTAAAGTTGGCAGTGACGACTGTGCCCATATCTGCCCATGCGGATGCGGATTGCTACAGCCCATTACACTACCCTTGTTCTCGAATATCTGTACGTGATTGATGAAGTCTTTACTTCCCAGTTCGGCATATTGCTGTTTCCAGGCTTCCACCACTTTTACCAGTGCACTTACCTCCATTTCAGGAATGGTCAGGTTGTGCTTTGGCGAAAAACAAATCACTTTATTGATACCCCTTTCCGGCTTCAGCTGAAACAGCGGGCTGCTTTCAGGAGTGCTTATCTCATCGGTAAGCAGCGAAGGGAAATCGTTATCAAATACAAAAACGTCGGTATAGCGGTCATTCTGTACCCCGTTAGAGCGCACATTCCCGGCACACAGGTAGCATTCAGGGTCATATTCAGGCAAAGCATTATTGGCAGCACTTTCCTTTTGCCCCTGCCACGGCCTTTTGTTGCGGTGCGGCGATACCAGCACCCACTCTCCCGTTAAGGGATTATAGCGCCTGTGCGGATGTTCGTTATTGTCAAATACCTGCATATTATTGTTTATAAAGGGTTGTACCTTTTGAAATCTTTATTTTATATGGTGTCAGCGTTATCCCGAATTTTGCTTTATACTCAGTACTCACACGATCGATCAGGGCATCTTCGCTTCCTTTTTTCACCAGGTTGATGGAGCATCCGCCAAAACCGCCGCCCATCATGCGTGAGCCTGCTACGTTATTATCATTCCTTACGGCATCCACCAGGAAATCGATCTCCTCGCAGCTTACCTCATAACCTTTCGAAAGGCCGTCGTGGGTAGCAAACATCAGTTCCCCCAATGCGGCAAAATTTGATGCTTCGAGTGCGTCAACAGCATCGAGCACGCGTTGTATTTCCTGCACCACGAACAGGCAGCGTTTAAAATTGGTTTCGCCCAGTTTTTCACGCTGTGCGATTACCTGCTGCTCATTGCAGTCCCGAAAGGTCTTTACCCCCGGATAAGCTTCTTTAAGCACCGTAAGTCCGGTCTCTACCTCCTGCCTGCGGGTATTGTAGCCCGAGGTAAGGTGCGTATGCTTTACATTACTGTCTAACAATAATAATGAATATTCTTTAAAATCGGCTTTATGGTATTCATATTCAAGGGTATTGCAGTCCAGTTTTATCACGCTGTTCTTTTTTCCGAAAACAGATGCAAACTGGTCCATGATACCACAATTCACTCCCACAAAAGTGTGTTCCGACTTCTGCCCTATCAGGGCGATATCTTCTTTGGATAATCCTAAACCGAAAATATGGCTGAACATATAGCCGATACCGCATTCCAGCGCCGCCGAAGATGACAGCCCTGCTCCAATAGGTATCGTACTGCTAAAAACAATGTTCACGCCTTTGAGCGCATTGCTGCGGCCTTTCAGCTGATGGATAACCCCAAGTATGTAATTGGCCCACATGATTTGTGTAGGCTTCAGTTCTTCATTTATATCAAAAGAATAAGTCTCCCCAAGGTCTTTGGCGATAATGGTACTCTTAGAGCTGCCGGACTCTGACACCGCAAAACAAATGTATTTGTTGATGGCTGCCGGAAGCACAAAACCATCGTTAT
Organism: Flavobacterium hauense; assembly: GCF_054457175.1. Classification (NCBI taxonomy): domain Bacteria; kingdom Pseudomonadati; phylum Bacteroidota; class Flavobacteriia; order Flavobacteriales; family Flavobacteriaceae; genus Flavobacterium; species Flavobacterium hauense. The sequence continues at coordinate 119,733 of NZ_JBTKVX010000002.1, read as the reverse complement.
AATCTACATGTTCGCCAATAACATTGATCCTCCCCGGAGAAAGGAAAATATGTTTGGGCTCTGTGCCAAAGGCTGCCTCAAAGGCAGCCGTTACCTGTTTAACTAGTTTCTTTTTCATTATATCTTTCGCCCCTGAGAGGCTGTTTATAGCTGTTCAAATTTCCAGATTGTCTTCTGGGTATAGGTTTCTCCCTTGCGCAAAACCGCATTTGGAAAATGAAGTTTGTTTGGGGCATCGGGATAGTTCTGTGTCTCAAAGCATATTCCGCTCTGCGTGTGGTAGTCCACTCCTTCTTTACCCGCTATCTTACCAAAACAATTGCCCCCAACATAAATATGCACCGAAGGCTGATCGGTATATACCGACATTTTCAGTCCGCTCACGCTGCTGGCGAGTATCGCTGCCGGCTGGGCATTGACACCAAGCACAAACGAAGTGTCAATTTTTGCAGGACAGGCAGATGGAACTTTAAAGTCGAACCCCTTCTCGCGCGCCTCAATATAATTACCCGTGGGTATACCGTCTTCGGCAACTTCAAGCATCACCACACTGTTTACCATAAGCTCGTGGCATGATATTGTTGCGGTATGCCCTTCAAGGTTAAAATAGCTGTGCTGCGTGAGGTTTATCACAGTATCTTCGCTGCTTTTGGCAGCATATTCAATACTGATCTCATTGTCAGGAGTAAGCATATAGGTTACGCGGGTAAGCAGCTCTCCGGGAAAAAACTCTTCCCCATCAGGACTGGTATAAGCAAAGGTTATCGATGCCCTGTCTGCCTCCTGCTTTACCTCTGTCACTTCCCAAACGGCACGCCCAAAACCTGATCTGCCTCCATGAAGCGTGTTCTCACCATGGTTTTTGGCAAGGACATGATCCCTACCGTCTATACTAAAAGTGCCATTACCCATGCGCCCGGCATAGCGCCCAATGACCGCCCCAAAATAAGGCGGACTTGGCAGGCTGTACGATTCCATATAACCTTCGAGGGTTTCAAAACCCAAAACAACATCGGTCTGTACACCGTCTTTTCCTGTTACCAATAACGAACGTATAGTCGCCCCATAACTGATAAAAGCTACAGTCAGCGCCTTGCCGTTTGTCAGTGTATATTCATGTACTTCAGTTCCGTCCGGAAGGATCCCGAATAATTTCGCAATACTCATATCAGTAAAATGAGAAATATGATTTTTTTAGTTTGTTTCTTTATAGAATCAGCACCAAATGTAAATGTTAATGCGCACCGATCATACCAGTACCTACCAGTTTTTGTATCTTTACCACCAGTTGCATTCATCATGAAAATAATAAACATCGATAGCAGGCATAGCTTGCCCAAATACAAGCAGATCATTTTATCTGTAGAGACAGCCATTGCCGAAAAGCGCCTTAAGCGGGGTGATAAGCTTCCATCGGTCAATAAGGTTGCCCTGGAATTTTCGCTTTCAAGAGACACTGTGCTATTAGCCTATGACGAACTGAAAAAACGCGGCATCATTTATTCCAGGCTCGGCAAGGGCTATTACATCAAGAGTGAGGAATTCAGCTTTGAACGGCGCATCTTTTTGCTTTTTGACGAGTTCAACTCCTTCAAGGAAGACCTTTACAATTCATTTATGGAGACGATGGCTAACCATGCGCAGATTGATATCTTTTTCCATTATTTCAGCATCGAGGTCTTTAAAAAGCTCATCAACGAGAACAATGGCGATTATTCAAAATACATCATCATGCCAACCACGCTTGAAGGGGCAGCGGCAGCTATTAAGGCATTGCCCGCAAATGATGTCTACATTCTTGACCAGACCAATGACGAACTGAGCGGATACCCATCAGTACACCAGAATTTTGTAAAAGACATGTATAACGGCCTTACAGAGGGTAAGGTAAAATTGCGCAATTATAAAAAACTGATATTGATATTTCCTTCCTTTAAGCAGCCACCGGGCATGGCTGAGGGATTTACAGGCTTTTGCACTGATAACGGTTTTGACCATGAGATAATCCCCGATTTTGAAAACCGGCAGCTAAAGCACGGCGAGGCCTATATTATTCCTAACGACCGCCATCTGGTAAGCGTTATGGAACAAGCCCGTGAAAGAAAACTGAAAATAGGAGTTGATGTAGGTGTGATATCCTATAACGACACGCCCCTGAAAAAAGTGGTAGGCAATGGCATCACGACCATATCTACCGATTTCAGGGAAATGGGAAGGCTTCTTGCCGAAATGATAGTAAAACAGGATAAAGGGCAGATTGAGAACAAGAGCAGGCTGATCGAGAGGGGGTCGTTGTAACAGCTTCGGAGAAGCGGCATATTTATAGGGCCCATGAACCTATCAACGAAGAGCTCCGGAGGAGCGGAATATAATCCCGCTCCTCCGGAGCTCTTTTAATATTTCATAATAATTTCTATAAATATGTCGCTCCTCCGGAGCTTACAATATTTACCTAATCAATCTGTATATTAATACTCAAAGTTAAAGCCCTTTTCGGTAAGCTTTTCATAGATCTTAGGGTCAAATTCATAAAGCTGGGCAGCGCGGTGCGAAACATCCTTTTGTTTTTCATCGAGTGCTACAAGCAATTTCATGTGCAGTATCTTTCGCCTGAAATTGGATTTATCCATCTCTATGCCCAGTATCTGCTCATACAGCTGCATCAGTTCGAACAATGTAAATTTTTCAGGCAAGAGGTTAAAGCCTATCGGTGCCTGTCGTACACGACGGCGAAGATTCATAAGGCTGTAATCGAATATCTCGTTATGATCATAGATAAGCTTGGGCACATCGGCAATTTTACACCATTTGGCGTCTGATGCTGTAAAGCCTGCACGTATATTATAATCCTCTTTCTTTACCAGCGCATAATACCCAATTGTAATAACACGGCCCAGCGGAAAACGGTCAGGATCCCCAAAAGCCTTTAGCTGCTCGAGATAGGTATTATCAAGCCCTGTCAGGTCGGCCAACAGCCTGTGGGCAGCTTCGTCGATACCTTCATTCTCATGTATCCATCCCCCGGGCAATCCCCACTCCCCTTTACGGATGCCGTGGGCATGCTCAACAAGCAGCACTTCAAGGCTTCCCTTGTCAAACCCAAAGACAACACAATCTATGGAGATCGCATTCATAACTGAACGTTCCGCAATTTTTCCCGATTCTTTATCAATAGTATTAGTAGGCATCTCTTACATTTAATACCTACGAATATAAACAATTTTAAGAACGACAAGTCGGGCTTTTCTTTAAAAAACAACAATTCATTGCCCTTTTGCCTAAAATTTCGCTCTTTTCTTGTTATTTATTGCCAATATAGGAATAAAAACAGTCGTTTATTGTCATTATAACCATATACTATAAACCCTGCAAGACTTAAAAATCCTGCAGGGTTACCCAAATATTCAAGCCATAAACATCTTTGGCTTAACTCAGTTATTCTTAAACTTCGGTAGAAATTTATTCAGCTGCTTCAAATCCCTTCAATAACCCCGATACCTCATTCCAGTGGTTTACCCTTTGATGGTGATTCAGGTTTACATTATGAAAGGCCGTAAACATAAGCGGCTTTCCTTTACAGAAGTCAAGGTTCTTAATATGGTCATCGATCATATAATCGGTATCGATGATGCTCTTATCGCCGCAAAAGATGATGTTCTTCCAGCTGATAAACGGGAAATGCTCAGCAAGCCACTCGTGCTTTTCGAACAGTGACAGCGGAAACTCCATCGCTGCAGATACAACATATACATCATAGGTTTCCATAAGCGAACGCACAGTTTCTACAGCACAGTCCATTACCGGAATGTTGCGGAAGAAGCCTTCAGTATTCAGTATCTTTATTAGCAGTTCTTTATCAGGAAAAAGCTCGTGGTCCTCTTTTCCCTGAATCTCATCTCTTGTAATAGTACTTCCGGTTTCCCTGTTGTACCAGTCTATGAGGTATTGTTCAATATCGGCGAGTACGCCATCCATATCTATAGCTATCGATTTTTTCATTGTTGCATTATTTTGCATGTTATTGCATTATTACGGCACAAAGATAGATACATTCATTTTAGTATTGCAATATTTTGCAATAAATATTTGCGTATATTTGCAACATACTGCAAATTTATGATAAAAGAAGAACGTTTACAGTTTATATTAGGTCAGCTAACACAGGACAGCAGGGTGCGCCTTGACGAGCTTAGCGAAATGCTTAAGGTATCGGAAGACACTGTGCGCCGTGACATTAAGGAACTAGACACCCGCGGTCTGCTAAAGGCCGTACGTGGCGGAGCCATAGTGCACTCACCCATCCCTCACCATTACAGGGACAGGGAGAAATATGACCTTGGCCCTAAAAAAGTGGTAGCAACTAAAGCGCTTGATTTTTTACAGGATGGACAGGTAGTGTTTTTTGACGGAGGAACATCGGTAGTGGCGCTGGCGGCAAGCCTTCCTAAAAACCTGAAGATAACAGTGGTTACCAATAGCTTTCCTGTAGTAAACGTACTGGAAGACCATCCCAATGCAGAGGTTATCTTTGCAGGCGGCAGATTGTACAAAACCTCTTTTACCACCATGGGGTTGGAAACGCTGGACACCTTCAGCCGCGTGCGTGCCGACATCTGTTTTTTGGGGATATGCAGTATCCATGAGAGCATGGGCGTAACCGCAATGGACTATGAGGATGCACAGGTAAAAAAAATGATGGTAGAAAAAGCAGCCAAAACCATTGCCATGTCATCATTGGAAAAAACCAACACGGTAGAGTCCTTTTACATCTGCCCGGTAACCGACCTGGATGTCATTATCACCGAAGCTGAACCTGAGAACAAAATGCTGAAAGCCTTTGTGGATATGGGGATTAGTGTGGTCTAAAACTTGGGCACGAGCGAGACGTGTGTACCAACAGGGGTATTTATCTAACAAATATCATAATTATGATAATAGAATATTTAAGAGAATTGGAAAATTTAAATTCTCAGAATTTACAAGATATTTTTCCTAACAAACCTTTACCAGTAACTGACATATTTCAGTTAGAACAATTATATAATAATGGGAAACCTTTTCCAAAAGTTTTAAGAGAATTGCTACATATAGCGGGTAATAAATGCTCTGTAATTTCATTAAGTAGAAAGGGACCTTTCCTGTACCAACTTGCAATACGAGAAGCGATAAGTAATAGTGATCATACTATTTCACGTCCTTTTTTTGCTTTTGACCAATTTGATATAGATTTATTTTCGTTGGTTTTTCTGGATGAAGAAACGGAAGATCCGGAGATAGTTCATTTTAATTTAAATGAAGAGGAATCAAGCTATGAGTATATGATGAGATCGGGTGTAACATTATCCAATTTGATTAAAGGGAGGATAGTCGATGTTAAAAAAGGATATAATTATTATTAATATTTTGGATATAATTTAAATTGATCAACTAGTGCCAACACCAACCCGATAGCGCGGATTTGTAATTCGTGCTTTACTACTACTGCACTACCGCCCTCAGCTCATTCCGATACCCCGAAGCGCTCTTACCCGTAAAATCTTTAAACGACTTATTAAAGTGGCTAAAATTATTGAAGCCGCTTTCGTAACACACATCAGCGATGCTCATTTGCTTTTCCGCCAATAGCTTGCAGGCGTGTACTATGCGGTATTCGTTTACAAAACGTGTAAAGGTCTTATTGGTCACCTTTTTAAAGTAACGGCAAAACGAAGGCACTGTCATGCTCGCCATATCAGCCATAGCATCAAGGGGAATCTCATCCCTGAAATTATCCTTCACATAATTGAATACCATATTAATGCGGTCGTTGTCCTGAAGTTGGGTTTCGAGCGAAAAGCCTTCTGCATTGAGTATCTTATAATCTTTAGCGTGTTCCAGTTCGGCGAGTATGCTTATCATTGTAAGCAGCTTTTCAAGCGGAGGCTGGGCTTCCATGGCTTCTATCTTTTCGCCTAATGCTATTTTGGTTTCTTCACCAAAAGCAATACCTCCCTTAGCCCTTTCAAACAGTTGGTGAATGTTCTTTGTTTCGGGCAAGGCCATAAACGCATCACCCAAAAAATCAGGCTTCATCTGGATAACGGTCTCATTCTTATTACCTGTATGATCATCGGTAAAACCGCAATGCGGCAGGTTGCTGCCTATAAGTATCAGGTCGCCATCAGTATAATAGGAGATGTGACTGCCTATCTGGCGCTTGCCGGTACCGCCATTTACAAACACCAGCTCCACCTCAGGATGGTAGTGCCACAGGTGTGCTTTTATATTCGCATTCTGCACATATTTCGAATAGTAGAACGAACTACCGAAAGCAGGTTCGATAACCTCGTATGTAGCCTTGATATTTTTCATTTAGGATGTCTTTTGGAATACCAAATTTATTAAAATTTTGCCAATATTTACATTAAAATAACCTATAACGTTTTCGCAAAGGTAATATAGCATATAAATTAGAAAATATAGACAATCATAGTAGTATAGAACAGGAGTACTTTAGCACCATAGAATTTTTGTTAAACCAATAAAAAATAATAGTATGAAAAATGTAGTGAAATTCGGTTTAGCCCTTGCAGTATTTTTAACTGCGTTTGGAGTAAGAGCAAATGATGCAGATTTTTCTGTAAGCGTAAGAAGTGGTCTTGGAAAATTAATCAATTTTTCAATCAACAATACTAAAGCACACGTATCTATCACGGGTAAAGACGGTGAAGTTCTTTTTGAAGAGAACATTAAAGGAAAAGACGGAAAGATCAACAGGACATACGACCTGAATGCATTTCCGGCAGGAAGCTATTTCCTTGAAGCTGAAAACGGTGCGAAAATTGCCCGTTATGAGATCAAAATCGATGCAAAGACAGCTTTGGTTTCAGAAAAAGCCATTGCAGAGGTGATTAAGCCTGTAGTAACGACTAAAAACGGTATCGTTACCGTAACCATCAAAGAAGTTAACAATACCCCGGTAGAAATTATACTTTATGATGAGAACAACACAGAGTTATTCAATGAGACGTTTAAAGGCGAAGCTGCCTACGCTAAACGCTTTGACACCAATAAGATAAATGCTGCGAAATTTACCGTAGTAACAAAATATAACGATAAAATGTTTGTTGAAACTGTTGCTGTAAAGTAACAGTTTGTTAGGTTTGGTTATAGAAACAGGCTTCCGCTATGCGGAGGCCTTTCTTTTTTCCTGAACTTCTCGGGCGTAGTCCCGTATCGCTGCTTAAAAGCCGTAGAAAATGACTGCCCATAAACATACCCACAGCACTCTGCAATTTCAGCAATAGGCATTGCTTCTTCTGCCAGCAACTGTGCCGCTTTTACCATTCTTAGCTCGTGCAGGTAACCAAAAACAGTCGTGCCATACAATGCCTTAAACCCTTTCTTAAGCTTAAAGTCGTTCAGTCCGCTCAGGCGCGAGAGCTCTGCCAGCGAATGACTGTAGGCTATATTTTTTTCAAGCAGCTTTTTTACCATTTCAAACTTTTCGACATCATGCTGTTTAACGTGATTACCTTCTTTTTTTACAGCCGAACCACATTGTTCGATCTGAAGCGACAAGAGCTTCAGCATATTTGTTTCGGTATACAGCTGCCTCATAACCCCTTCTTTTTCACAATGCAATATCTCGTTAAGAAGAGTATACATTTCTGCCGTAATGCGTAAATGGACTGAACTTAATACCGAAAGCTTATCCTCATTCATGTTTTTTATGAATGCATACAGTAAAGGATGGCTTTCAGGCAGGAAACGTTTAAAATATTCTTTGGTAAATTGTATCTGAATATAGATACTCTCGTTTACTTCGGCCGTTGGTTCGATATAAAATTCACTATCAGGTATGTAATACAGATTGTGGTATCCCGCATCTATCGAATCCCTTACATTACTTTGCGAAAAATGGCTGTCCCTGCACCCGGAAAGCAAAAAGAACATTTCCACATACGGACTGTCATTCATTACCTGGACCGGCACTGGTTTTATAAACTTCAGCCTGCCATATAGCAACCGTATACCGCTAAAATCGACTTTTTTTATAACTACTTCTCCAAAGCCGTCAGAAGCATTTTCCACAGGCTTCTTTTTCCCGTGGCTTACAATTCTGCAGCTATCGTCCAGATGTTCATAATTTTCCATCCTTGATAAAATATCCGTTTGGCTTAGTTTAAAATCCGTTTGGCAAACAACACTGTCTGAGGGGTTCCTGAAATTTGCCGCAAATCTAGTTATTAATATTTAGTCTAAATAGTGATAGTGTATGTTCAAAAACAAATATCACAATATGACCACGTATTGTTAATTAATCGCAGATATGTAATATAAACTACCTAAAATAATGTCGAATTTTTCAACTTTTAAAAAAACAATAGCAGCATTATTTCTGCTCATTGTATCAAACCTCACTGCCCAGGAGTGTGCAGCACCCTATGGCCTTGCGGCCGTAAATACAGGTATGGCCCACGCTAAAATATACTGGGCAGCACCACAATCTGTACCTTCACCGGGCTATGAGTGGCAACTTACACTAAACGGCAACACAGTTGTATTACAATCAGGTGCCGCAACACAGCCGGCAGGCCTGCTTGTTACCAGCCTTCAGACGGCTACAGCCTATACACTTAAGCTACGCAGTCATTGCTCAGAAACATCTAACAGCAGCTGGACTGAATTAAATTTTAGCACTAAAACAGCTTTTTCGATCAGTGAAGGTCAAATTGGTGAAGGTGAAAATGCCAATCCTTTTTTTGGAGCTATTTATGCCCCTATGATGTATGCAGGAATTGCCCAGCGTAATGGTTCTGTATCTAATATGCTCTTTACGCAGGCCGAGATGCAGTCGATTAATATTCCTATAGGAGCCAATATCACGGGAGTTGCCTTCAACAAAATCAATGCGGCTTATGGCGGCGATGCTTATCCTGACCTTAGGTTCAGGATGTTTGCCAAAAACTCGGTTGCTCAGGCACCGCTTGACATTACCACTACCTATGCCAGTATCATGACATCGCACACCGAAGTAATTGATAATCCGGCCTATGACCTTCCGGCAACCGTTGGATGGATCGATTTTAACTTCGAAACCCCGATTGCTTATACCGGTAACGGTTTAGAACTGGCAACGGCAATGTACCAAAACGGACAGACGGCACAGTTCAGCGCTTTCATATCATGGCAATTTACTTCCGGATTTAGTGATTATGTTATTGGCGCATGGCCGATCAATACCGTGCCTATGAGCGGCAACCTTACCCTAAACCATAACAATGGCACCGGATCATATAAAGAACGCCCTAACATTAAGATCTTTTACGAGATAAGCAACACTGTTACCGGAATAGATGTTCTTCCCTATAACAGCCCGGCAACAATAACGCAAAACCACGGAACACTACAGCTGGTTGCCCCAATAACGCCGCAGCATGTAAGCCAGGAAAAAACATGGCAAATAATTTCCGGTTCACAATATGCAACCCTTAATGCTAACGGAATAGTAACTGCTGTTGCTAACGGCACAATAGTAGTTCAGGCCACAGCTGCCGATAACGCAACAATTACAGATACTTTAGAGATAACGATCAGTGGGCAGCTTCCTCAGGCTACAGGCCTGGAAATAACCGTTGCCGGTAATGCTCCTGCAACGATCACTACAGATGACGGAACGCTACAACTGATAGCCACTGTGCTGCCTTCAGGCGCTAATCAAAATGTGGTATGGAGCACCATATCAGGCAATGCTTTTGCTTACACGACACAGGATGGTGTGGTACACGCCATCAATAACGGAACAGCTACAATTCAAGCCGTTAGCACTGAAGACAATATGATCCTTGACACCATAGAAGTGACCATTTTAGGGCAGGTAGTACCTGCTGTAAGCCTTGAAATAACTGTTGCCGGCAATGCTGCTGCAACGATCACCACAGATGACGGAACGCTACAGTTGGTAGCCACCATACTGCCTTCTAACGCTAATCAAAATGTGGTATGGAGCACGATATCAGGCAATGCTTTTGCTTACATGACGCAGGATGGTGTAGTACACGCCATCAATAACGGAACAGCTACAATTCAGGCTGTAAGTACCGAAAACAATACAATCCTTGACACCATAGAAGTGACCATTTCCGGGCAGGTAGTACCTGCTGCAAGCCTTGAAATAACTGTTGCCGGCAATGCTGCTGCAACGATTACCACAGATGACGGAACGCTACAGCTGGTAGCCACTATACTGCCTTCTAACGCTAACCAAAATGTGGTATGGAGCACCATATCAGGCAATGCTTTTGCTTACATGACGCAGGATGGTGTGGTACATGCTATCAACAACGGAACAGCTACAATACAAGCAATTAGCACTGAAAACAATACGATCCTTGACACCATAGAAGTAACCATTTCCGGGCAGGTAGTAGCGGTATCGGGCATTGTCATTACGGTTGAGAATAATGCAGACCCGATTATCACAACCAATGGAGGAACACTACAGTTAATTGCTACGGCAACTCCTTCTAACGCTAACCAAAATGTAGTATGGAGCACCATATCAGGCAATGCTTTTGCTTACATAACACAGGATGGTGTGGTACACGCCATCAATAACGGAACGGCTACAATTCAGGCTGTAAGTACCGAAAACGCAACCATTTTAGATACTATCGAAGTTACTGTAACAGGTCAGGTATTAGGACTGGATGAATTCAATAAAGATGAAGTTATCATTTATCCTAACCCGGCTCAAACGGTTATTACAATACAGTCGCAATATGATATCAGCGATGTTGAAATTTACACCCTTGAAGGTAAAAAGGTACTGGAAAGCACAGGCAATAGCATTGATATAGCAATGTTACCGCAAAGCAATTATATACTGATCGCCAAATCAACAGATGGTAAGATCACATCAAAAAAGATCGTGAAAAATTAATCAGTCTGATTTTTTACGTCAAAAGGCCTCCGCAATGCGGAGGCCTTTCTTTTTATAGTCCGGTCATGCGGTCCATCACCTGGCTTGCCCGGGCAGCGGTTCGCCCGGTAGACGGATGCTGTGTATTGCCACGCAAGTGTTCCCTCATGTTCATCACGTGATATAGTTGTATATTTTCAGGATGTGCTATCTCAAGTTCTACCCGGCCTTCGGCAGTAGTGAGTACGATTGGGGCATCGTCAAAAACAACAAACCCGATCTTGCCTTTACTGCCAATGATCGTAACGCTGTCATCCTTTTCAAAGCTACCGAAATTCCAGGTACCGGTACCGGTAACACCGGTCTCATGCAGCCAGGAACCCACAACAGCATCATTCGCACTGTATAAGTCCTGCTGGTTTACACTCACCCCCGATACTTCTTTAATATCGCCCAAGAGGTAGGCAAAAAGATCAAGCCCATGACTGGCAAGATCCTCATAATAACCCGATTTAGCTATGGCAGCATCTGTCCTCCAGTTAAAATCACCCGAGACATCGACCGGAGAAGGTGTCCTGCTAAGGTGCCAGTTCACGTGGCGCACCTCGCCTATTTTACCTTCATCAATCCATGATTTCACCTGTAAGAACCTTGGCAGCGAACGGCGGTAGTAAGCTACAAATAGTGGCAGGCCCTTTGCCTCAAAAGCTTCACAGATAGCAACACAGTCATCATAAGAAGGTGCCATGGGCTTTTCTATACAGCACGGCTTACCTGCTTCGGCTACTTTGAGGGCATAGTGTTTATGGGTATCGGGAGGTGTCGCTATATAGACCGCATCAACTTCAGGGTCGTTTATAAGCAGGTCAGCATCAGCGTAATACTTAGGCACACCATGCCTTTTAGCATAGTCAGCGGCTTTAGCAGCGTCACGGCGCATTACGGCGTGTAGTTCGAAGCCATCCGTCTTTTGGTAGGCCGGCCCACTTTTGCGTTCGGTAACATCGCCGCATCCAATGATACCCCAGCGAATAATCTCAGGATAATTTCCCATTTTTTACTTGTTTTTTGGAAAGCTAAAAATAGTATTTTTTACCAAAACACTTATAGTCGAATAGACATTATTGAAAGATAAATATTGCAGAATATTGCAGGTTTAGGGGGCTTTTAATTCTTCCCATGCCATATACTGCAACATATCTTTATAACTAAATGACATTCTGAATATTAGCTTTAAAAAACAGTGCTTACTATTACACTTTGCGTATTTCAGACGTCACTAAAGGGCAAAAAACACATTTATCAACTTACTGACTATCAATGTATAATTTTTAATGTTGCGCTTTGGGTTATTGGAGTGAAAAATGCTATTTTTGGAGTATAAAAAATGAAAAAAAGAAGTTCATTTTTTTATATTTTTCAAATTTTGGTTTATCCTCAAAAAAAAATCTCCGAAACAATGCTCCGGAGATCTTCACGTATATAAAACTTTGGTAATTAATGTAATTCTTTCTTAGAATGCAGTACTGATGTTTAAGGTAAAACCTGTACTCTCAGGAACGAAACGGCATACACCGCCTACACATACAAGACCGCCACGCTGCCTTCCGTAGTTGGCTGCGATACGGGTTGCCCCAATACGGTAAGCACCTCCCATGTTATAGTAATGCGTTTGTTTGCTTGAGTCATCATTCCCGTAATTATAAATATCCCAGAAATAGAACGAATAGGTATCGTTAAGATTAAGCTCAACAGTACCTCCGGCCCAGTTCTTCTTATCGGCATCAGCCCACATGTGCTCACCCTCAACGCGAATTGAATTTTTCTCGGTAAAGTTATAAGTAGCTTCTCCAGTCACGATATTGGTCTTAACCTTATCGCCTCCTTCGAGCCAGTCTTTATTATAGAATTGATTGATATAATAAAAACCTGTCAGCCATGTATCAGAAAGCCTCTTTTTGATCTCGATGTTGTAATCTGAGAAATACTTTTCGCCAACCCCAAAGAAGTTAGTGTTATAGTCCGGTGGTACAGCCCTGTAGCTACCCGGCAGGTTATACCAGCTCGAAGCATTCAGTGCCACTTTAGTACCATATTTACCGCCTATAGCCGTTTCTTTCTCAAAGTCATAGTAGATATCAATTTGCCCACCGGTCTCACCGGCTTTCATTTTTGTGGGATCTATAAAATCTACCTTGCTTTGCGCCTGGAACACATAGATATTAGCCAGGTTCGAGTGATGCTGCTTAGTAAGCGCCGGCGTAAAGTTAAGCACCTTATCATTAAAGTTAAGGCTGGTTGTCTGAAGGTCGCCTGTAGCAGTCGGAACCCTTTCAGATAGTATCTTCATGTTTTCCATCCTGCGCAGGGTAGCATCGATACCAAGCCCTGATTTAGAGTAACCAAAGTTTAGCAAAACCGTATTACCGGGTTTAACAAAATCGTTAGACAACTTGTTTTGGGCATCAAGCACTCCGTCTTCAGCTTTGTAATCATATTCACCCGACACATAAAATGCATCGTGGATGAAATTGAACCTGAAAGCCGACATGCTTGTAAGGCTGTTGAAAGTAGGGTCCGGCAGATCGATCTTCTCATAACGGCCTACGTAGGTAACACCAAATGAAAGGTCGCTTTCCTTGAAGTTCAACAACTTGCTGATGTTAAAATCAGAGTCAAATCCGTAGACATCTCCATCTGCAACACCAAAACCACTACGCTGCCTTCCATACAATGCAGTTAGCCTCACATTATCGCTTGGCCTGTAGATCACCCTGCCACCTCTGATGGCAGTATTGATACCCAGCGCGCGGTCTTCCCATGCACGAAGCAGCATTCCGCTGCCAAACTGCTCATAGAAATATCCCGCAGTAAATTCAAATTTTTCGGTTTTATAGCTCGCGAAATAAATACCAAGGTCGGTACCTTTAAAACCCGGATTATAGTTTAGCAGAGCATTAGGCTCATAAGCCTCCACCTGAACTCCGGCAGTAAAGCCTTTCAGCTGGTAGTTTACAAGCAGGTAATTGTTAGAACGCACAGGGTCTTCAGGATGCGCAAGCCCCCTGCCTTTATCGTTAAGGTACCATTGGGCATTCGACTCGAAACTACCGTAAATTTTTCCGTAATCCTTCTTTTGGATCGTATCATTCTCCTGCGCATACAATGACCCCGCAGCAAAAGGCAGCAATAATAAAAATAGTTTTTTCATCAATTACAGCTGCTTCAGTTTATTGTAAAGTTCTTTTTCTCCACCCTGGCTGTAACCATTATGAATATAAACTATCTTTTTATTTTTTACCACTACAGTATAAGGCGGGTTTGCCACGCCAAGGGCACGTTTCAGATCCTGGTTAGTGTCAAGCAGAACTGTATAAGGCCATTTTTTTCCGTTAAGCAATGGCTTAACACGTTTTTGTGTACGTGTATCGTCAATAGAAACAGCAACAACTTCCATATTAAGCTCTTTAGACCATTTTGCATAATTTTCATTTATGGCATCAAGCTCATTAATACATGGCACGCACCACGTTGCCCAAAAGCAAATTACATAAAGCTTGTCTTTCTCAGCAAAATCAGTCTTAACATTATAAGCTTTGTTATCTACAGATTTAAGGGTTACTGAAGGTACTTCTTTTTGTGCATAAGCAGAAACGGTAAGAAATAAGAACAGCAGGGCTAATTTTTTCATAATCTTAAAATTTTATTAAAAACTGCATTGGCAGTTAGCGGTGGCAATATTAAAAAAAAATTAAAAGCCAAAGATATGCCATGCCGTTAAAAATTAAAAAGAATAACATAAAAGCCTAAAAAAGTTGCGTTTTTAGTGGTTAAAAGTCTATAGGTTTGATAGAATATCACTTTTTTTTACTATTTAACACACTTTTTTCGCATGATTTATCAAAAAAATTTTGAGGTGTCATTTTTTTCTATAATTTCGTCAAAATTTACATTAGGTTTATATATGCTTAACCCATAACATCCTAATTTAGATTGAGATAAAATAACAACTATACTTATTTAACTATGAAAAAAAGATTACTATTAGGTATGATGCTTATGGGAGCCGTTGCTGCAAATGCGCAGATAACGGATGGCACTACTGCTCCAGACATCACGGGACAAAGAATACTATCTATGACCTATAGCCCGGATGTGGTAAATTATGGTGAAACCATTTCACTTCAGGAATACCTGAATCAGGGGAAAACTGTTATTGTTGATATGTCAGCGGCATGGTGTGCACCTTGCTGGTCATTCCACAACTCTAAGACCCTTGAAACTCTTTATGAGACTTATGGTCCTGAAGGAAGCGATGAGCTTAGGGTAATATTTATTGAAGCTGACGACAACACAAATATATTTGAATTAGGAGCACAGGGAAAAAATTACCCTCCTACAGCCGGCACACAAGAGCGTGGTCCATCACAAGGTGACTGGATTACCGGCGTACCTTACCCGATCATTAATAATGATACGGCTGCTCAGGCGTATGGCCTTGAGGGCTTCCCTTCAGTTTATACAATTGTACCAAATGCTGAACAAGATGTACAGGGTAAAGTTTACAATTTAGAAAGAGACTCTATGGGGGCAATGGTTGCTTCTATTAACGCAGCAAGAGCTGAAGAGGGTTTAGCACCATTGACAGGTATTGACTACTACGGCAGAATAAATGCAGAAGACATAAGATACTGCGATGCTGACGGTGCTATCAGAGGTTACCTTTCAAGTACTTACGGCCATGCAATTACAAGTGCACAGGTACAGCTTAAAAAAGACGGTGAAATAGTAGCCACTCAGGATTTCACATTAAACATTGGCGGTTATGATACAGGAGAAGTTGACTTTACAGGTTTAACTATTGACCCTACAGCAGATTACCAAATGGTACTTCTTAAAGTAAACGGCCAGGATCCTTTAACACAGGAGACTGCTGCAGACTTTACTTCAGAAGAATTCTCAATTGCTCTTAATGCTTCGATAGAAGCATCAGCTAACATTAAGGTTGTTCTGAATACAGATGAATACCCTTCAGAAATGGCACTATTCCTTACTAAATATGACGATAACGGACAGCTTGTAGGCGTGTGGAGCAAATCATTCCCGAATAATAGTGCTACTTATAAAGAAAAGACCTTTACTTATGATGTAAACCTTAATACTATCGCAGGTGTAACTACAGATACTTGTATCGGTGTATATCTAAGAGACGCTGTTGGCGACGGATGGGACTACAACACTGCAGGTACTGCTGTTGTACCGCATGGTGTAACTATTACATCTCACGATGGTACTGTATTGTACACTCACAATGGTACTTTCGGAAGCTTTGTAAAACAGGATGCTACATTAACAAACAGTGGCGTACTTGCAAACGGATCATTTGAAACTTCTTCTTTTGCAGTATATCCAAACCCGTCAAATGGTATCTTCAACTTCACTACTGAAGAAGCAGTTGACGTAACAGTTGTAGACCTTACAGGTAAAACAGTTCACACGGCTAAAGGTATTGAGAACGGTGGTTCTATCAACCTGAGCGGACTTCAGAAAGGTATGTACATTGCTAAAATCAATGGTGCATCTGGCGAGAGGAACGAAAAACTGATCATTAAATAGTAAACCTATTTAAAGCAGTTATTTAATATAACGCTATCGGGAACGGGCTTACCGTTTCCGATAGCTTTTTTAATAAAAACGCATACATTAAATTAAATTCGAAGAAAAATGAAAAAGATTATTTTAGCAGCTGTACTTTTTGTTTCAGGACTTGCTCAGGCACAAATCGCAGTTTTTGACGGCGACACACAGCTTGTAAACGGCGAAACCTATCCCTATAGCGTTTTGGGTGAACCGGCAAAAATGCACTTTTTAGTACAAAACGACACCGATGCTACTATTTATGTAAAGCTTAAAATGCTTGAGTCGAATAATCCGGACGGTGAAAGCGTACAGTTTTGTTACGGGGGCGTTTGTTTCGACTCAGCTCCTGTCGGAAGGATGGCACCTAACGGTGGCCACACATCAGCAACTACAATAGTTGCAGGAGGAAATAATCTTGGCTTTGACGGCTATTTTTACAACCAGTATGCAGGTACCGGACAAGCTGTAAACTACACCATGGGACTTGTTCATATTGATACAGCAGGTAATCAGGTAGGCGACCCAATCATTACTTTTACCTATAAGTATGATCCTACGGCTGCAACTACAGATTTTAATGCGCTTGAGCGTATGGGTATCGTGGTTAACAACACTATCGTAAAAAGCACGCTTGACCTTACTGCAAACCAAAATGCAAAACTACAGATCGTGAACATCAACGGACAGATAATAAAAACTATCGCTGTTGCTAATGGTTCTCAGTCAATAGACCTTTCATCTGCTGCTACAGGCGTTTACTTTGCAAGGTTCACTACAGAGGATAACAAAACGGCTCAGGTAAAGATCGTTAAAAACTAACACGCATACACTCTAAAAAGTTAATGCAAGCTTACACTACAATGAAAAAGAATTTAATCCTGATAGTTGCAACCCTGTTGGTTATTATTGGCTGCTCTACTGACTATGAGATACTCCAATCCCAGGACAAGATCAGCCTTACCGCCGATGCCTCTGTTAAGAAAATAGGCGAAACTGTTACTTTTACGGTTAAGAACAGTAAAGGCGAGATCCTGACCGAGAATGCTGAATTTTTTGTAGATGGTACCAAAATAGAAGGCAACACATTTACATCTGACGTTGTTGGAAATTTTGAAGTAACAGCCATATACAACACTGTAACTTCTGCACCGCTTATGGTAAATTATCACGACGGTACAGGTATCAACTTCAGGAAAAGAATGCTGATAGAAGACTACACCGGCACATGGTGCGGATGGTGTCCGAGGGTAGCCCATGCTATAGACCTGGTACATAACCAGACCGAAGATGCTATTGCCGTAGCCATCCATGGCCCCGGCGCAACACCAAGCGAAACCGGTTATGACCCTTACACATACAACACCAAAGCTTTTGAAAAAGAAGCCGGGCTGGCACCGGGTTATCCTAAAGGTTACCTGAACAGGAACATTCAGTGGGAATTCCCTGAGCCTGATAATGTAAACCAGGCCATTGCACTTACGCAGGGAGAAAACCCTAAACTGGGTGTTGCCATGACATCGGCTATTGCCAATGGTACCATTACCATGGATGTAAACGTGATGTTTGGTAAAGATTTCGGGAACAAGCTAAAGCTTGTGGTATATGTGCTTGAAAATGGACTTATCTATGAGCAGCATAACTACACATCTTATTATGATGGAGTTGATTTGCTTGAAGATTATGAGCACAACCACGTATTACGTGAAGTGTTAACCCCAATGACAGGTGAAGCCATAAGTGCAGACCAGACAAAAATAGGAAACACCTTCACCAGGACATTCAGCGTAGCTGTACCGGCAAACATTGCCAATGCTGCCAATGTTGAATTTGTCGCTTTTGTTCTTGACGAAACCGGCAGGGTGATCAATGTAAGGAAAACTGCTCCGGGCGAAACCCAGGAGATAGAGCTTCTGTAACACATTCTTATCTAAGATATCTCTAAAACCACCCGCCAAAACGGGTGGTTTTTTTTATGGCCGCTGTTACGACTATGGAATTAATTTATATTTTTAGTCCTCCAAAAAACCAAAAAATGAACCGACGCTCCTTTATAAAAAACAGCGGCCTTGCCGGATTGGGGTTAAGCCTCACTGCACCGTCACTAACCGGGTGGCTTGCAGAAGGCACATCCAAGCCATTCTTTAAGCTATCACTGGCACAGTGGTCGCTCCATAAGGCCATACTCGAAAGCAAGACCCTATCTCCTTTTGATTTTAGCCAAAAGGCACGCACACTGGGCTTTGACGCGGTAGAATATGTAACCCAGCTTTATACCGCCGAACTTGAAAAGCAGGGCCTCGACAAACTTATAACCGAACTGAAAAAGAGAAGCAAAGACCAGGGCGTAAAAAACGTACTTATTATGGTCGATAACGAAGGTGAACTGGCAGCACTCGATAAAGCTTCCCGCGACGAAGCCATCAGCAAGCACGCGAAATGGGTAGATGCAGCTCACGAAATGGGATGCCATGCCATAAGGGTGAACCTTTTTGGCACCGGTGCCGAACATGATTTTGACATTTGGAAAGAAACCTCAACTGATGGTTTGGGCCGACTGGCACAATATGCCGCAAAGAGCAATATCAATGTGATCGTAGAGAATCACGGAGGACTGTCATCTGATGCTGCTAAACTGACGGAAGTTATAAAAGCCATAAACCTCAAGAACTGCGGTACCCTCCCCGATTTTGGCAACTTTTGTGTAAAGCGCGAAGGCGGCGAACGCTGGGGCGCACCCTGTATTGATGAATATGACAAATACAAAGGCGTTCTGGAGCTTATGCCCTTTGCCCACGGGGTAAGTGCAAAGACTTTTGATTTTGATACTGATGGCAACGAAACCACTATAGATTACGCCCGAATGCTTACAATTGTAAAAGAAACAGGTTACAGCGGTTACATAGGCGTAGAATATGAAGGCAGCCGCCTTAGCGAAGAAGCAGGCATCAAAGCTACCCGCGACCTGCTCCTGAAAATTGCCCTGAAGTTAGGCTAGCTATTTAAAATAGGCCGCATAATGGGACGGTAATGCTTTAAGCTCTTTGATCTGTACACCTTTATAAAATGTTTCGGCGGCTTCACTCTGCAGTTGTATTTTGCCTCTTGTCAGCGGAATGGACTTACCGTTCTCTACATAGCGGGAGTTTTGCAGCACCATTACCACGTGGCCATTTACAATATGCAGGCTTTTGCCTTCAAAGCAAATAAGCTCAACCGTTGTCCACTCGCCCTTTGGGCTTTCGTGATTCTCGCTCCTAAGGCAAAAACCGTCTATACCCGTTCCCGCAGCTATAGGCAGAAAAGGCTGCTCGCTGTTAGCAACAGGATTCATTATACCCTCGGGAATAAAAGCGCGTACATCTATGGCTGCATTGGCAATATTCCAGTAATCGCCCATGTGGCCTTCCATCAGCTGAAATTCCTGAGACAGCATCCATGCCCTCCAGTAATCTTTGCCGCATTCGCCTACCGAATGATATAATATCCCCGAGTCGCGCAGCTTATCAGTGCGCGGATCCCATTTCTTTTCGCCCCATTTTACTTTTGCCTTCAGGTGATAGTTCTCATACTCGGCCTTTGTATAGATGCATCCGTATATCTCTCCGCTAACCCTTAGTATGGGTTCGCCGTTCTCCTGCGCTACAGTAAACACATTAGCTTCATTTTTATTATAGCCAATTGGTTTTTCTGCAGGCAACTGGCCGCTATAGCCAGGCTTATGGCGGTAACTGAGATACATTTCCCATTGCGAGAGGTTATTGTCAAGCAGCGGTTTCCATTCAGGCTCACTTGTGAACCCCATGAGTGTAAGCCCAATTGTTAGCAGTGCCGCAAAGGCCGGAAATATTTTTTTCATTGTCAGTTGTTTTTTGGATGCTATAAATGTATAGGTTTTCAGCAATGGATACTTATGGCAGCAATGACTTTTTTCTTCCTACCCGTTTTTCCATCCGAAAACAGGTATTTATACGCTGTTTCGGTAATAAGCAGCTACATATATTTGGTGTAAACCAAATATCACCCACCTATGGACAGGCACGTAAAGATCTACTCTAAAAAAGGATACATAGTAGCAGAAATATCCTTTTATTACGAAAAAGCAAATCAGGTTACCTATAAGATAACGGAATACAGCATGTATGAATCTGAAGATTATGAGACCAAAGAGACAATTTACAACACCTATGTAATTAGTGGCTACAGGGACGATTTTGCCAGACATGTAAATTTCAGGCAGTTCAAAACCATGGACGAAATGATGGCCCATGACAGGGATTTTGCCAAAAAAGAACTAAGCTATAACAGGATAACCAATATTGACGACTACAACCTTGTTTACGGACCCGAAAATCAGCAGAGGCGGTATTTTGCAGGCAGGCAGCACCGCAACGAACAGCTTGGCGTATTTGACTTCACCTACAACTTTGACACCAATACCAAAGAAATGAGGTTTCTCTCGGCAAAAGAATTCCGCCTGGACCATTCCATCACTTCAGACTGCCTGGTTACCAACATGGCAATGATTGCCCAGTTGATGTACCTCGGCGAAAACTGGGAAGAAGACTGGATGCGTTACTATGCCGGTTATGATGTTACAACAATGGACACCGTGTACTAATAAAAAAAGTTCCACGCCATGGCGTGGAACTTTATCAACTATTCAAAACTAAAAATTAAGATTTTTTAGGCGGTGCTATTTTCTTAGCCGAAGTTTCCTGAGCAGCTGCCCTGGCCCTGGCAGCTTTTATCTGGCTCAACTCTTCTTCAAGAATGTTTGTAGGCACAAAACTTGGAGGGAAAGATCGTGGCGGATATTCTTTGAATGTTTCAGCAAATTTGAACACTTCATCCATTGAACCATACACTGCCCCTACGCCGTTTAGGACCCAGTCCCAGTACGTATTGGATGTAATATCAGCCTTTTCATAAGGATCCATGAAAAGATTGTATTGTTTCTGAAGCCTTAGTCTGGTAAATGGCTCTGCCCATAAGGCAAGTGTGCCCTGGCTACGCTGCTCAGCATATACATATTTCATTTGGTCAAAGCGGAAAGCTACCAGGAGACCGTCATCATCAGCATAAAAGAACTTATTACGGGCGCTTTTAACTGTAGTCTTATTGCTTACGCCGCCACTTACTGTTTTAAGGAACGTAGACTGGTCGTAACCGTCAAGGTGTACTTTATAGTTTTTTCCATTGGCAGTATAGCCTTTAAGCAGTTTATTTACAACATCAGGCTCACCGGCAATAGCGCAAAGTGTAGGCATCCAGTCATTATGGCTCATCATCTCATTAGTTACTGTACCTGGCTTTATATTACCCGGCCAGCGTACAAGGCACGGCACCCTGAAAGCACCTTCCCAGTTGGTATTTTTCTCAGAACGAAATGCAGTTGTTCCTCCATCAGGCCATGAGTTGGAGTGAGGGCCGTTATCTGATGTATATACTACAATTGTATTATCAGCTATACCCATATCTTCAAGTGCTTTAAGCAATGTTCCTACGGTTATATCGTGTTCGATCATACCATCAATGTACTCACTATCGCCATGTTCAAAATTACCTCTGTGTTCTGCCCTTACGTGGGTACGGAGGTGCATACGGGTAGAATTAAAATAACAGAAGAAAGGTTTCCCTGCATTATGCTGCCTTTTCATAAAATCAATTGCAGCGCCGGATGTTTCATCATCCACCGTTTCCATACGTTTTTTGGTAAGGGCTCCGGTATCAACAATTTTTTGTTTTCCAATCTTGCCAAATCTTTTATCAGGCTCACTGGTATCATCAGTATTGGTAGCGGTACACTTTAAAACACCGCGTGGTCCAAATTTAGCCAGATATGCAGGGTCTTTAGGATAATCAGGCAATTCAGGCTCTTCCTCAGCATTAAGGTGATAAAGGTTACCATAAAATTCGTCAAAACCATTTACAGTCGGCAACGATTCATTCCTGTCCCCCAGGTGATTCTTACCAAACTGCCCTGTGGCATAACCCAAATTTTTAAGCAGTCCGCCTATTGATGGGTCAAGCTGGCTCATTCCCATTGGTGCACCCGGAAAACCCACTTTGGTAAGCCCGGTACGTATGCCATGCTGCCCTGTAATGAAAGCGGCACGCCCCGCAGTACACGACTGCTCTGAATAATAGTGAAGAAAACGGATACCCTCGTTACCGATACGATCAATGTTAGGGGTTACATATCCCATAAGCCCATCGGTATAAGCACTTACATTGCTGACACCTATATCATCTCCCATAATAAAAAGAATGTTAGGTTTGGACTTGGATTGGGCGTTCATTTGTAGTGCAGTCAGCGCCACGAGGACGAAAAACAACACCTTGGCTTTAGTAATCAGCTGTTTCATAATAATAAAGATTTAATTAGATCGGGATTTATTGTATAGAATTAGTTCTTATGTCAAAAACCTGTATACTTCTGCGATGCGTCGAATGCGTTTGGGGGCATGGCAACACACTCTTAACAAAGTAACTTATAATCAGCTACATATATACCTTTTCAAGGTCGTTATTAGGTTGCAGATTATAATCTGCAACCTATTTATCGATAACCTGCACTTTAGTAAAACTACCAAAACACCAGTGTTTACAAGGAAAATCACTGAATTTTCACGATCCGGGCTTTTTTTGAAGAAAAAAATAAAACTCCTATATAGTATGCCATTTTTAAAATGAGCCATAAAAACAAAAGGGTTTCATTTTGTAAAATGCAACATCTTAAGGCTTTAAAAAATATGCAGCAGGCTTATAATGAGGTTACTTTGTGTAAGCAATTTAAAGAATAGTACTAACCCACCTGTCTAAAACAATTCAATTAAACTATATCACTATGAAAAAAATTATTCTCCTGCTATTGTGCATGCCCTTGTATGTTGCATGCATAACCCCACCAGATTATGATGATCTTTCATCTGAGTTTATCGTCTCGACAAATCTGGATAAAACTGCCGATTTTACAACCTATGGCACATTCTATGTTTCTGACACTATTGTAAACATTGGCGGAGAAGGCCAGGACACGCTTTGGCATGATGATGATGCCGAACAGATTGTGGCAAGAATTAAAACCAATATGCAGGCAAGAGGCTATACGTATGTTCAAAGGCATCAAAGCCCTGATCTTGCAATGGCGGTAGGTGCCGTAAAAATATTAAATGTAGAATACTACCCTGGATGGTGGTGGGGCTATCCGGGATGGTTTCCATTCTATGGCGACTGGTATCCTTATTATTACCCATGGTCTACCGTATATGCCTATAATACCGGGACACTTATTGTGGACACCTATGATGCAAAAAATGCACCAGCCGTGGGACAATACAGGGCGATATGGAATTCTACTTCATTTGGTGCCCTGGGCAATTCGACAAGCGGAAATGTAACCCGTGCCGAAAATGCCATCAACCAAAGCTTTGAACAGTCACCTTATTTTAAAGCCAACTAAATCTACTCATCATGAAAAAAGCAATCTATATATTTATTTTTTCGGTAGGTCTTTCAGGCCTCATGAAAGCACAGGACATGGAGTCCTCCTCTACATCAGGTTCACTTCCTACAGATATGATATTCCTGGGCTACGAAGTGGCATTCCCTACAACAACTGATTACCTGAGCGAAATGAGCTGGTCTGGCTTCAGGATAGATTACCGCCACATGGTAACGCCTAATGTTTCTATAGGGCTTGCCATGAGCTTTAACACCTTTGAAGAATATTTTGACAAAAGAACCTATCAGAGGCCTGACGGCAGCGGTGCTGTGAGCAGCGATATGATTCGCCAGGTATATACTACCCCTATTACGGCAACCGTGCATTATTATTTTAACGGAGACAAGATAAGGCCGTATGTAGGTCTGGGGATGGGTACGCAATACAGCGAACAAAATGCTTACTTTAATATTTATGCCGTAGGCGTAAACAACTGGGGATTTACGGCGAGACCGGAGGCCGGCATTTTAGGACGCTTCAATTCGAATCTCAGCGGCTATCTGAGCGTAGCCTATAACTACGGCACCAATCAGAACGATGCATTTAACGTAGACAACATAAGCTATGTACCTATTACCATAGGACTTGTTTTTAACCCATAATATACAAACTTAATATATTCATTTGTGTTAGTTAGTCCCCTGACAGGACAGTATTTCAAAAAAGTGTGGAATCATACGCATAGGTTCCGCACTTTAAGAAATACACAGCACATACAAATACCTAAAACACACTATCATGAAAAAAATAAGACCCATTCTTTTACTATCCCTACTGATTTTAACCGCCTGCGGAACGAGTACTTCTATAACGGGCTCCTATAAAGATTCGGCCGCTCCAAAGGAAGGCTACAAGAAAATTTTTATTGTCGCGATAACGGATCGTGCTTCTGTGAGGCAAACGGTAGAAAATAATATCGCTACCCTTGTTGCGTCAAGAGGTGCCGCATCTGTAAAAAGTTCAGATGCCCTACCTCCTAACTTCAGGTCGGGCGATGCCACAAAAGATAAAGAGCTTTTAATGAGCAAGATCAAAGAAACAAACTGCGACGGTATTATTACCATTGCCCTTATCAATCAGGAACATGAAACACGCTATGTACCCGGAACAGCCAGCTATTACCCTATGGGTGTAGGCTATTATGGCGGTTTTGGTGCCTATTATGCCTATGGGTATAACAATTTCTATTCGCCGGGATATTATACCGATGACAAGATCTATTACCTGGAGGCCAACCTGTATGATACAAAATCAGAAAAAATGGTATGGTCGGCACAATCTAAAACCTATAACCCTACATCCATAGATGATTTTCTTCAGGGCTATTCGAAAGCGCTTTCAGACCAGATGACTAAAGACGGCATCATGCCAATCCCTCCAAAAAAATAATACAATGATTTTTTTCAGATACACTTTTGGTTATTTATGCAAGCGGGAAGGTAGTACCTTCCCACTTGTATAATAAATGTCTATTAAAAAAGAAGCTGTTTTCATACAGATTTTATAAACATCGCCTTACGTTTGAAAAATCATGACCATGAAGAAAATCCACTCAAATTTTCATCAGATACTCCCGGTTAGGAAATTCAGGGATTATTTAGCCGCAGAGCGCACTGACCTCGCACTGGAAACGACACAGCTAGCCTGGATACGCACCACTCTTGCCATGATAGCCATAGGCACTGTTATAAACAAAGGGTCGGATGCACTGTACAAAGCAAAAGTAATAGAGGAAGAAATTACCGTACAAAGCGATATTCTGGGTATTATCC
This sequence comes from Flavobacterium hauense, assembly GCF_054457175.1. Lineage (NCBI taxonomy): Bacteria > Pseudomonadati > Bacteroidota > Flavobacteriia > Flavobacteriales > Flavobacteriaceae > Flavobacterium > Flavobacterium hauense. The sequence continues at coordinate 93,914 of NZ_JBTKVX010000002.1, read as the reverse complement.
TCGCTATGGCCGGAACGGTGCTTCTCACAGTGATCACTTTCTACTTCCTTATTCGAAGACGGCAGCTGTCGCAATTAAGAGAAGGTAATCCGTATGCTATCATCCCGGTGCTGCTTATTTCGGTATTTACCATACTCGCAGGAGTAGGCTTAAGTTATTTACTTATAATATCCTAAATATCAAAAAGATAAGAATCCCATAATATAGATCGACTTTTTTACAGTAAAAATCGACAAACAACATTTAAAATAATATTAAGAATAATTCTACAAGTGCTAATAAAAAGTTAATGATTCTGCTTAAACACTTATAAATCAGACGAAAAGTGTTAAATTTTTACTTAATTTTATGATTATTTAACCATTGTTAACAAAAATAAAGGTTAAATTAGTAAGACCAACAACCAACCGCGTCTTATCATGATAAACAATCTACTCTTCTCTGTATTTTTTTTGGCAGGAATGATTGGCTTAATTGTCTCAGTGATTATTGTCTGCAAAAAAGAAAACTTTAATCAAAATGTTTTCCTGAGCCTCTGCCTTTTTGTACTCTCTTCATCGTGCATTTATGCATTGTTTACAAATTCAGGTAACCTGTTTTACTATCCTAAAACAGTACTTGCCTTAAAATCCTCGGCTTTTTTGGTCGCTCCCTGTGCTTACCTGTATTGCAAAAAAATGATTGACCCCGGTTTAAAGTTCAGATGGTATCATTACCTCAACTTTGTACCCGCTGCAATAAGCCTTGGGTATAGCTTTACTAACATAACAAAGTTTATAGACTCTAATTTTTGGGTATCGAACAATCTCTTTTTCAATACCGATTTTTACACCTTTAACATGACGGTAAACCTGATCTGGCTATTCTATGCCTATACACAAATACTGATGATCTTTACCAATCCGTCAAAAATAGCTTTTCTGTCAGAAGAAAAGATCAAATGGCTTAAAGCCTTCAGCTTTTTCTCCATGCTGCTGTTTGTCTCTTTGTTTTTACAAAAAATTACCGGTTTCACATTCAGGATAAACCTTAATGCTGTAAACAGCACTATCATATCATTTGTATTGTTAAGTGCAGGTTACATCATCTTTTTTAAGCCTGCGATCTTTTTTGAGGTTAATGAGCCTGAGAAAAGTCAGTTCATCCCTGTAGATGAACCAGCAATCGAAGAAGAAGACAGCTGCTGCAAGATACCTGCCGGCTACCTTACCAAAGAAAAAATAGGAGAATATTCTTTATGCATCGAACTGGCATTAGCAGATAAACCTTTTCTGCAAAAAGGTTTTGTAATAAGAGACCTTTCCGACCTCACTAAAATTCCGGTGCACCATTTATCTCATTTTATCAATTCGCAATACAATTTGCATTTCCAGGATTTCATAAACAAAAAACGCATTGAATACCTGATGCAGCAAATGGAGGATAAAGAATGGAAAAGCCTTTCGCTTGAAGGGCAGGCATGGGCAGCCGGCTTTAAATCAAGGACCACTTTTTTCAGGGCCTTTACAAAGCTTATGGGTAAATCTCCGTCAGAGTATGTCAATTCAATGAATAAACCGGGTACAAAAGGCTATTCTGCAACAGCATAAATTTGTTTCAGTTTATAAACTGCTACCATTCAATCGTTTTGTTATAGTCCCAAACTCAAAATAGCTATCTAATTTTGAGTCACTAAAACATAATCGGATGAAAAAATCATTTCCTTTCCTAACCGGTTTCAGGTTCATTATGATGTGTTGCCTGATGCCAATAGCAGCTACTGCCCAGCTTAAAGGAGGACATCTTTTAGGCGCATTAGGCCTTAAATCGGGAAGCCAGGCTCCCGAAAATACACTTACAGTATTGACCCCTGTATATTTTTATAATGCAAAGTCATTGCGTAACAGCGACGGAGACGAGATCGCTAAACCGGATATAAGTATGTTCATTGCCGCCCCGGGGGTAAACTGGGTAAGCGACATAAAAATACTTGGGGCTAACTATGGGGCTGCCATACTACTCCCATTTGCATCAAACCGACTTGACTCAAACATCATTGAATCCCATAGCGACTTTGCTTATTCTGATACTTACATCCAGCCCATACAATTAGGATGGCACAAAAAGAGAGCCGACTTCTTTGCCGGATATCAGTTATATATCCCCACCGGAAAATACGAAGTTGGAGGCAGTAACAACAGTGGACTCGGAATGTGGATAAATGAGTTTTCGGGAGGCACAACAGTATACCTTACGCCCGATAAGAAATGGCATTTTGCAACATTACTGTCTTATGAGATACACGGCAAGAAAAAAGATACCGATATAAAAACAGGAGACATCCTTAACATCGAAGGTGGCCTGGGCAAAACTTTTTATGTAATGGGAAGCGATACTGCTGCTCCAAAATCAATCATCAATGCAGGATTAATCTACTATATGCAACTTAAAACTACCGGTGACGAAATACCCGTAGGGCCAATAATCATTAATCCGGAAAAAGACAGGGTATATGCATTAGGTGCCGAAGCTAATTTGCTGCATGTCTCTTCGTCCACCACTTTTGGCTTCCGTTGGTTTGGAGAACTATCGGCAATAAACAGGTTTAAGGGCAATACATTTTTTATCTCCCTTGCATACACCTTTGCTACTAACAAATGATAGAGGCCGAAAAAACATTAACCCTGCAAAAAAAATTGTTTCAAGTTCTAAAATGAAACATCATAGAGCCCTAAAAATCTAAATAGCAGGTTTTCATTAACGTACTTTGTTTAAAATCACGAACTCATGGAAAAACTAAGTGCAAAATTCGAAAAGTACATTTCAATCACTTTACTCTTATTATCGGGCTTTTTTGTAATCTTTCAAACCGTAGAGCTGCTTTGGATAACAGGCGAGCACATGCACATGAGGTTTAGTTCAGGATTGAATTTTACCCCCGCCCCCGAATACAGCAGAGGTATCATGATCGTATTCTTTAACATTATGCTGATGCTGGAGATCATGCAAACCATCAAGGTCTTCTATAAATCATATACGCTCAAACTCAGGATCATACTCCTTGTATGCCTTATCGCAGTGAGTAGGAAGGTGTTCCTGCTTGACATAGAACATAATGCCATGCTTGAATTCTCTACAGCGGCACTAATACTTGCCATATCTGCAGGATATTACCTGATAAGCAGGACAGAGACCTTCAACAAGCTGGATCATGAGGAAGAGGAAGCCTAAACATAAAATTTTAACCAATTAAATCAATATCATATCATGAAAGCATTTTTAATTACACTCGCACTACTTAGCTTTTCATTTGGTTTTTCTCAAACCGATAAAGAAGACCTTGCCATTGTAAGGGCAGTATTTAACAAAGAGAAAAAAATACTGGTTCAGGAATACATGAACTTTGATGCACCTAACGATGCATTCTGGTCGCTATATGATGAATACGAGACAAAACGCGGCAACCTGAGCATGACAAGGGTACAGATCATTTCTGATTATGCCGACCAATACAATAACCTTACCGATGTACAAGCAGAAGCTATCGTAAAAAGAATATTCAGTAATGATGAAGGATACCATAGCCTTCAGAAGAGCTACTATAAAAAGATGTCAAAAGTGATAGGTGCTAAAAACGCAGCCAAATTTTTCCAGCTTGAGGCCTATCTGCAAAACATCGTGCGTAATAAAACAATGCAAAGCATTCCATTCATAGACGAGTTAGATTAACCATAACCATTAAGGGGGCTTCACATGAAATACATAAAGAAGATATATCTGGCAATAGCCTATTGCTTATGCTATGTAACAGTTGCCTCTGCACAGGACAAACCCCATGTTTCACTCAAAGACTCCCTCGACGGAGCCTTTGATGTGAGCGATTATCTTATTTATGCCAATGGCTTTATAGTAGTACCCGTACCCATCACCGAGCCTGCCGTCGGAGGTATAGGAGGCGCTTTGGTACCGGTATTCATTAAAAAAAGAGCACCCGTAAAAGACGAAAAGACAGGTAAAACACGTCGTATAAATCCGGATATGACCGGGGCTATCGGCATGTATACTGCTAATAACAGCTGGATGGCTGCAGGATTCAGGTCAGGAACGTGGGCCGAAAAACGCATTCTCTACAGGGCCTTTGCCGGCTATGCCAGCATGAACATATCCTTATATGAAACCCTCCCGGCCGTTGGCGAAAAGGAATATGAATTCCATTTTAACCTGATCCCTGTCTATCTACAGGCACTCAAACAATTCCGAAATGACAAATGGAGCCTTGGGCCGCAATATCTTTTCCTGAAAAACGAAGTATCGTTGCCTAACGCCACCCTACCCGACTTTGTAAAGAAAGACGAGGTGCAAAGCATTACCAGCCAGTTGGGGCTTGCGCTGCAGTATGACAACCGGGACAACATCTTTACACCCGATAAAGGTATCCGGATACAGGCCGATTTCTTTTGCTCCGACAATATTTTCGGGAGTGATTATGATGCCTGGCGGGTAAACTATTCGGCCATAGGTTTCATCCCAATTACCAAAAAATTAACCGGCGGGTTACGTATAGAAGGCTCCAACACCTTTGGGGACACTCCTTTTTTCCTCAAACCGTCTGTTAACCTTAGGGGTATTGCCGGAGGAAGGTACCAGGCCAATAGTACCTGGGAAGGAGAAACCGAATTCCGGTGGGATGCCTTTCGCAGGTGGAGTGCCGTTTTCTTTGGGGGTGTGGGGGTTGCCTACGATAATCTTGATGACATCCCTGACCTGTCCTTCAAGCCAACATACGGTACCGGTTTTCGTTACCTGATCGCACGAAAATTCAAGTTAAGGATGGGAGTCGACGTTGCCAAAGGGCCGGAAGACTGGAATTACTACATTGTTTTTGGCAGCAACTGGATGCGATAACACTTTTTTAAAGATTACGTAATCTTATGCCCTTTATAGGGCATTTTTCATGCCTGTATGTCTCTTAATTTAATGTTTTAGTGATTTTGACATAAAATGTTCATGTAGAACAAAACCTACATTTGCCAAACATTTTAAACATTAAACCTGCAAAACGATGAAAAAACACCTAACAAACCTAATGTATGTTGCCTTTTTAGGCCTTGCTACACTAACTACCTCATGTAGCGATGACGATTCTAAAAATGCTGCTCCTTATGAAATCGACGAAAACCATGTTGTACTTACAGGCGAAGACAATATGCGTGACTTAGGCGGTTATGTTGGCCAGGATGGCAAACGCGTGCTTTACCACAAATTATTCCGTTCAGGAGAGCTGTCAGCGCTTACCGCTACCGATCTTGAGCATATCGCTACCAAAGAGATCACCCAGGTAATAGACCTTCGTACTACCGAAGAGCGCACTGAAAAAACAGACAAGGCAATTGCCGGTACAACGCGTTACGAGCTTTCGCTTATTGACGAACTTACAGGAGCTAATGGTGGTGTAAACCAAAACGATATTTTCGGGATGATACTTTCAGGACAAATGAGCGCTGAAGAGATCATGATTCCTGCATACGCATTAGATGAGACCAAAATAACACAGTGGACAAAGATATTTGACCTTTTAGAATCAGGACAGACAACGCTTTGGCATTGTACGGCGGGTAAAGACAGGGCGGGTATGACTACGGCACTTGTACTTTCTTCTTTAGGTGTAGACAGGCAGGTTATCGTTAACGACTTCATGCTTTCTAATACCTATCTTTCTGCTTATAACCTACAGACAGTATCATACATCAATTCACAATATGGTGCGGGTGTTGGCGAGCAGCTTATGCCACTATTAGGTGTAGAAGAAGAATATATCACTACTTTTTTTAAAAATATTGAGACTACGTATGGCAGCGTTGACAGCTTCCTTAAAGTACTTAAGGTAGATACTGCCAAAATGAAGAAAAACTTCCTTGAGAAATAAGAGGTAATTCTTTAAACATAAAATCCGCAGGAATAGGGCCCTGCGGATTTTTTTTATGTATAGCTATTCTTGTTTTTCGAAGTAATCCGGCGGATACAGCTTTTGCCCGTATCGCCCTGCCGTTTCGAGCAGTTTTGCCTTCTCCGCATCAGTTGGGGACTGTGGTTTGCCCTCCTTACCCAGGGTGTTGCTTACTTCCTTAAAGAAAGCATCAAGTCCCGCAGGTGCAACAATGCATAACAGGCGTGCCATCTCTCCTGACACATTCCTGAAATTATGTACCGGCCCACCTTCAGGTATGGTGACCATAGCGCCTTTTCGGCCTGTGTAAGTTCCCGATTGGGTCCTGAACTCCACCTCGCCTTCCAGCACATAAAAACTCTCCTGAAATGAGGGGTGCTCATGTGGCACGGGGCCACTACCCGGCGGAATATTCATTTCTATTACTGCCAGCTTATCGCCGGTTTGCTCTCCTGTAAGCACAATACGATAATCGGACCCTGCAATGGCAAGCTTTTCGCCCTCTTCGGGACCGGTTGTTATGAGTGATTTTTCCATGAGTTAAGTAAAATTATTTACCTTTTACCACCGATACAATTTTTTTACCAACTGTCATTAAGGCAACCGCAGCAAGCCCTGCCGCTACACCTATTGCCACTTCCTTGACAATTGAAGGCACCTCCGGCATCACGTGGTGCAGGTATTCGATATTATGTACAAAGATACCCCCCGACACCATGATAAGCGCAAGCGTACCCACTACAGCCAGGAATTTGATCACTATCGGAAGCCCTTTAACCAATACATTACCAAGGGCTGCCAAAAATCCTTTATTATTCGATTTTTTGATAAGCTTAAATCCGGCGTCGTCCATCCTTACGATAAGCGCAACAATACCATAAACACCAACGGTGGCTAACAGACCAACGATAAAAACAGTAATGATCTGTATTGTGAGAGACTTATCTAAAGCAGACCCAAGTGCTATGATCACGATCTCAACAGAAAGAATAAAGTCTGTCGTGACCGCCGACTTCACTTTGGCTTTTTCGGCAACAGAAGCATCCTCTTCCTTGTATTCTTCTATAACCTCATGCCCGGTTTTATTACGGTGGAATAAGTACTCTATGATCTTTTCGACTCCTTCATAAGCCAGATAGATACCTCCCAGAACCAGCGCAACTTTAATGGCTACCGGAAGAAAGTAATTCAGCAGGAGCGCAATAGGGATAATAATAAGCTTATTGATAAACGAGCCTTTGGTAATTGCCCACAGCACCGGCAATTCCCGTGAAGACAGGAAACCTGTAGCCTTCTCGGCATTAACCGCAAGGTCATCACCAAGTATGCCCGCTGTTTTTTGGGTTGCTATTTTACTCGTTACTGCCACATCATCCATCAAAGCTGCGATATCATCAAGAACCGCAAAAATTCCTCCTGCCATAATATTGTTTGGTTAGGCTGTAAAAATAGGGAATTTAAAAGGAGTTTGGGAGTGGGTTAGATAAGTTTTAACGGGTGGTTTTTTTATTATAAGTCGCGTTTGTAAATGCTTTCGATGAGGGGTTTTTACAATCCGTGCGACTCAAAATCAAAAAGACAACTATTTAAGGTTTTTAATCCAATTATAGGCATTACACTAAATAATAAATAGGGTTAAAAACCATCAACAAACAGGTGTTTTTACGTATAACAAACTGGAAATCAAATATTAAATTTGAACAACCAATTAATATTCCGATGATGAAAAATCATACTCTTTTTAAATTACTTATCGTCATGGGGCTTCTAAGCTCGTGTTCAACAATTCACGAAGTCCATTATTTTAAGGATAAGATTACATCGACTAAGGTATCCACTAAAGTTATCCCAAATTATTATAAAGTCGAGATCAATGGCTGCTCATTTTTTTCTAGTTCACGTTATATATCAGGATATTTTGACCAAAGCGCAATTAACCTGTATTTTAATGAATTTACACAACCTGAAAACGGTAAGCTTTTTGGAACCGAAGCTTCGTCATCGGCTTTTACAGATGAGCAGGGTAATGAATTAGTCCTTATCTTTTCTACCAACGCTAAAGCAGTCACCGATCAGATAGGGGCAGTTGCAAAAAACCAGGTAGTATTAAATTCTGCTGCTTCAATACTACAAAAAGATAAAGTTGAAGAAGCCGAAAAAATAAAGCTTAATCTCGATGCAATAATATCTGACAAAGATATTTTTATCCTCGAAAATGATTTATATCTGAAAGATATTGCAGAAAAATCAGAGAGTGAAAAAAAACTCGCTATTAAACAGCTACTAGAAATAATAAATAAGTAACATGAAAAAAGCAATTATACTATTAATAGGAATGTTTATTTTATCAGGGTGTTACAGCAAATTAAAAGTAGTCGTAAAAGTTGCTGACCGGCCTATAGTAATGGCTAATGCATCTGAAATAATAAAACATGACCTCGTTACATCGCAAGTCGCTCTTGAAAACTTTATAGTTAAAGCCGATGAACAGAAAAAAACAGTAATTGGAAGCATTAAAACTTATCTCGGCAAAAATAATGAAGGCTATGAAATTCCTGAAGAAACCATGAAAACATATTCAGAAAAATATGATTTACATGTGAATGCGATAAAGACCGATATGGACAGAGCAAAAAATTATGCTAATCTTAGTAAAAATGAAGAGGCCTCTATCTGCGTTAACCAGGCAAATCTAAAAGTTCTTCAATTCATAAATGATCTGAAGACCTGGGAGACCAGCATTAGTTCCGGCACGGGTAATATATATGACATCACAACGTTAATTGACGCCGGAAATGTAATTGTAGATCGCCAGAGATTCCCTATACTCGGTGACCCCATGACTTCATTCATAGCAAAACACGACAATAAAGAGATATGGAAAAGTGTATTTAATGAAACAGTATCGTCGAGTCTTTTCGGAAATTCAGACATAGCAATGATACTAAGGTCAAATCCTCCTGAAAACGAAGTAAAGAGTGGTGACTATAACAATAATTTTACAATTAAAGGTGTACGAATGGATGCAGCAGATGCTACAAATGCTTTTTTTACAGGTATTACACAAACTATGAATTTCATTGCCAGTACACAAGGTATAAGCCTACCTTCATCAAGAACAGGAACAGTTGAAAACCCTCTCCCTTCTGAAAATCCAATTATTACGGGAATGCAAACGGACAAAAAAAATTATGAAGCAAAAAAGAAAAAGCTTGAAGATATTCGCAAAATGTTAATTACTAAGATTGTCATTGAAGATATTCAGAATAAAAACGGGGATGATTTGAACGCAGCAATTTTAAGGATTGAGGCCTATTGGAATACTCTAAAAACAGAACTTAATAAATAATCATTATGGAAACATTTTATAAACTAAATAAAAATTTTGACCTTCCTGAAGAAAATTTTATCATTAAAAAAGGAACTTTTGTAAGTATTACAGATATATATAATGAAAATGATGCTTCTATCCCAACTGTCTTAAGTGTAAACTTTAAAGGCATTAATGGAAGCTATAACATAAAACAGGAATATTTCAACCAATTAAAGCTAGACGGGCACCTGAAAGCATTAGTCCCTAAGTTTAATAAAGGGGACTGCGTAACATATAGTACTGAGAAGGGGATCGTAATGACCCGAAAACCTGACCAGTGGAATAATTTTATGTATGGAGTTAAGTTTAGCTCGACATCTTTATTATTACCTGAAGACCTTCTTAAGTCTTGTGAATAAGCTTTAGGCATTACCTACGGTAATCTCGGGATAGTATACCGTTCAAAGAAACCAATGCTTCGGCACTAATGTGCCTTACCGCATTTTTTGTTTCTGCGCTTAGGCTAAAGCTTCGGTTGCAACGTCAAGGAAAGGGATTGCCTGCGGCCATCCCGGGAGGTAAACGGTTCAAAGAAATCAATGCTCCCGCTACGCGGAAGCATTGATTTCTTTGGCAGAGAGGAAGGGACTGCATACGTCCAAAATTGGTATCTTACAGTATCGCTGTAAATCAGCTCAAATATATCAGTAAAACAAAGGATTACAAATAAAAAAGCTTACTTTTTGTTTGGAACTATTTGGATATATTTGGTTATATTTTGACATTACCGTACAAATATCGTACATTATTTTTATATTTGTATGGTAAAATTTATATTATGGCTTCAGTTAATTTTTTATATCGCTCAAAGAAAGATTCTGCCAAATTAAATATCCGTCTACTGTACAGATTAAATGGTAAAGACAAAAATATTGCCAGTAATTCGAAACTTACAGTAACGAAACATTACTGGAATAATATACACAACCATAAAAGGGTAAGAGATATTGACGATGCTAATTTAAAGGCAGATGTTTTAGCAGAAATGAATAAGATAAGCACGTTTATTCTTACTGCTTTCGATGCAACCAAGCCGGAGTTAGTAGATAAAGAATGGCTAAGTAATACTCTGGAGCTATATTACAACCCTCATAAAGATGAGGAGACTCCCAATACCTTAGTAGAATACATAGATTTTTACATTAATTACAGAAGGCATGAGTTAAAAAATTCTTCCATCCAAAAATTTACTGTTATAAGGAAAAAAATGGAAAAGCTACAAAAGCAGAGAAAAAAGCCAATCTATATTAAAGATATAAATGACAGGTTCAAAAATGAATTTGTTGATTTCTACCATAAAGAAAATTATGCTCAGAATACTATTCAAAGAGAACTTTCATTTGTTAAAACCTTTTGTAGACATGCTCGTTATATGGGAGTAGAAACGAGTCCACAGCTCGACAGTATTAAAGTCGATAAGGAAAAATCGGAAAAAATATATCTGACCGTTCCAGAATTAGCCTTGATTAAAAATATTGATGAGAGTAAACTCAGTGATAGTTTACAAAATGCCAGAGACTGGCTTATAATCTCTTGTTATACAGGTCAACGTGTATCTGATTTTATGCGATTTACCAAAGATATGATAAGAACGGAAGATAAGATTGACCCAAAAACCAAAGAAACTAAGGAATTGCGCCTTATAGAGTTTACACAGAAAAAAACTGAAAAACTAATGACCATACTTCTACATAGGGAAGTATTAGAAATCTTGGACAAAAGGGATGGAAACTTCCCATACAGCATATCAGCCCAACGTTATAATGAATTTATAAAGAAAGTTTGTAAGATAGCCGGGATAAATAAAAAAATAAAAGGGAGCATACATTCTGAAACCGAGCCTAAGAGCACGGTATTTAGAAGCAAGCCTGGCATGTATGAAAAGTGGGAGCTTGTGACATCCCACATTGGGAGGAGGTCATTCGCTACAAATTTTTATGGCACGGTACCTACCTCATATTTAAAATATGTTACAGGTCACAGTACCGAAACAATGTTTTTAAATTACATTGGAAAAAGCAACAAAGATATGGCGATAGAAATGGATACTTATTTTAGTTAAGATGGATATAAGTGCAGTAGAAACTACAGAACAATATATTTTCGGAGGTATTGATAGTATAGCGACTTTTATCGCCAGATATTATTCATATAACGATATACAATCTATAAAGAAACAATTCATTAAGCAAGATTTAATCATACTTAAAAAATTTAAGGAGTTTAAAAGTTCAGCAATTGGTCATATTTTATCTGAGATAGCAAAGAGCCACAATATTCCACCCCTTGATTATTGGGTAACATTTGAATACATCCCATTTACTACATATTATAATTCTGACCTCAAAACTTGCTGCGTGAATTTTATAGAGCAGGCAGATATCGAAGATGAGGAGAAGATAAAAATGATTAATTCTATTGAGAGCTTTGCAATAGATTTGTATGCTACTGAATTATTGAGAGATGTGTTTGAATATAACCTCGAAGCAGAGACTGCGCTCTTTACATATGTCCCTGATATAACTGTAGCACTCGAGCTACGCTTAGAAATGTTAAACAAACACATAAATTTAACAAACAAAGCAATTATAAAAAATAAGGAAATTCTACGAAACAGCAGAAAACCCCATATTAAGCTCTGTGCGACAATCCTCAATCAATTTTTAGAAGCATACCTTAAAAGAATATATATTGATTTAGAATATTACATTAAACAGTTGCAAACGAGCTTCAATGATATTTTAGATACCAAAACTGCTAAGGTGGAGATGTTAAATTCATTATTTGAAAATCAGCAAAAACTTGATATTTATCTTTCATACGAAAAAATACTTATGCAAAAAGGATATATTGACCCAGAAAATAACTCATGGTTACAATCTCCCATATTATTCATCAAGTTTTATCAATATTGCGAGATTAAAGGTTTGTTCAAGATGATTTTCAAAGGTAAAACGAAAGGTATTTCGAGACTCAGGGAACTATATTCATTTCAAGAAGGAAAAAGTCTTGACAAGCCATCTAAAAGACATTCTATACCTGTGAAAACAATTACTACCGATTATTTTTTCCTAAATATTTAGTCCCTTTTTAGTCTCCTTTTATCATTTGCATTTAAAAATAAAACTTATACATATCTGACATTAAACGACTTACATCAATCTCGTTTACGGTATTTAAGTCCCCAAACTTTAGCACCCTTAAAAAACCTCGTACCTTCGCTGTAGAAATTTAAAATCTATAAAAATGAGTACAGAAATCAAGATTGTCCAAATGCAGCCATATGAGCTACAGGGATTAATTACACAAAGTGTAAAGGAAGCAGTTACTGCTATAATGCAAAATCTACAACCATGCAGTGATGTAGAATTACTAACCAGAAAACAGGCATACGAGTTCCTGCAAATTGACAGTTCTACCCTATGGGAATGGACAAACAAGGGGAAAATACAAGCCTATGGCACTTCTGGTAAAAGATATTACAAAAAGTCTGAGCTACTTGAAGCACTAACGGTATTGCACCCTCGAAAATTACCCTCTAAGCAAGTTGCTTAAACAACCCCTTACCTTTTAAGGTATATCTATCGGCTGCGCAGCCCAAATCAAAAAATTTATCATAAACTATGACACGGATTTAAATACCGTGCAGGTATTCCCATGTCTATTAACAAAAACGGAAATGAAACATATTAAGGTAGTCAGTAATCCATCTTGTAGAGATGCGAATGACAAAAGTCCACTATTTACAAGCGTTACAACATATATGGCAGCAAACAAGCCTAAGATAGATAACATACTATCAATAAAAGAAGTTCTAACACTAATTAAAGGAGGGGATAAGAATCGTGGTTTAATAACTAAAGCCCGGACAATGGATAAAAAAAGCGAGCAGTATCGTATAATTAAAACAGAAAACTTACCAACTATAAGATTTAACTTCATGTTTGCCGGTTATGCTAACAATACTAATATAACTGAGCCTACCGGCTTATTGTATCTCGATGTTGACGATGTGGACACTATTCCAGATAGTGAGTACATTTTTGCAAAGTGGAAATCGTTATCGGGCACTGGTTATGGAATCCTTGTAAAGGTGAAAAATCTAAACCTCTTAAACTTTAAGCAGACATACCTGCAAGTAGCAGATGAGATAGGCATTAGCGTAGATATACATGCCGCAAAAGCCACACAGCAAACTATTTTAAGCTATGACCCTGACATGTACTTCAATGAATGCTCTAAGGAATTTAATTGTTTAGAAGCTAAGGTATCAAACCATCTAAAAAAAGAGAAAGAATGTATAGATACGTGTGATACCTTTTCTAACAGTTCAGATATCAGGTATAATAATATAGATAGCTATTTTATTGACGATACACCTTACATTGTTTTTAAGGAAAAGGAATTTATATGTAATCCGTATATACCCCAAAAAATTTTTCAGGGTGCAAGGAACGCAACTCTATATCAGATTTTATCGCAATTCGCTTTGCTAAATTTAAATAAGGGCTCAGGATTTCTACGCTCTCTGGGACAATTGATTAATAGAAATATGTTTCCGAAGCTTAGTAATGAAGAAATAAATAATACAGTCAACAGTGTTATAAATGGTCGTAGAAGTAATACTTTAAAAATGCACTACAATGAGGAAAGGAGAATCTTGTTTAACCCGTCAATGAAGCTTACAAGAAAAGAGAAGATGGATATTGTAAATAGAGAGTTAGGACAGATACAGCGTTCAAAAACCAGACAAAAAATATATAAAGCCTTAGAAGCTTGGAACTTTATAATTGATGGCGAAATAACTCAGAAAAGTATAGCAGAAAAAACTGGAATGAGCTTGTCTACAATAAAGAGATATTGGAGCGAATTCCGAAGCTATATTGATTTCTTAGAGCGAGAATAAAGAACTGGAAGCAGGGTTGCCATTATTTGGTTAGCCCTGCTTTTCATTATATGTCTTTATAAACCAATCAAGTTTTTTACCACTTTTTCCAAGTTCCTCCTCTAACAAATTCAAGATATGACTTGTATCGTTTGTAATCTTCTTTTCTATCATCATAACTGTCGAGTAATCCCCTAATTCCAAGTATTGCCTTAATTCTTTGGGACAGTTCGGTGTTTCCTGAAGTATCTCTTGAGCTAATTTTTTTAACTGTTGTATCTCTAACAGTCTCAAATTCTGATTCCAGTCCTCCTCCCAGTCCTTCTTCACCTTCTGCGAAGCTTCTAATTTTTGATTCAATATCAATTCGAGCTTGTCCAACGATGCTTTTTCTTTGTTCAAAGCTTGTTGATTCTCTCCTTTTATCCCATTCAAATCTTTCGTATTCTGCTCTTTTAAGTTGCTCAATGTTTCTTCTGAAGCTTCCTTCCTCTTCAATGACTCTTGCGATACTGTTTCGAATTCTTTCAATGTCTCTCTGAAGGCTTTCTTGACGGGCTGCATAGACTGCTCCCATTGATACTCCAACTGCTCTCTTGTCATGTTTTCCTCCGATAATCCCTCCAAGTAATTCTTCTTCTCCTTCAAGCTCTTCTCTTTTTCTAAGATATCTTTCTTCCAGATTTGAACTGTATTCTTCAAATTCGATTTCTTGAAACTTAATGCGTGCGAATTGCTCAGCAAACTCATTTTCTTCGTACTCAAATTCTGAATATACTTCCCTCTCATACTCTCTTTCCAACTCGTCCAGTCTTGTTCTATGTTTTTCTGAAGCTTTCTCAATTCTTGATATTTCTCGTTCAAACTTTCCTGTAACTTGTCTGTATGATTGTGATTCCAGGATTCGGTTAATTGAGCGTATAAGATTTCCAAGCTGCGCTGCACGGCAGGAGGCTGATTCTTCAAAAAGCTTTCTTTGCTCTTCATCAATTGGTGATATTCCCTCTGAATCTCTTTTGGGAACTGGAAGGTATTCGGTGTTTGATTCGACTTCATTGTATATCCATTTAACTCTGGTAACTGATTTTAAACTTTCCTCTATTTCATTTTCTGGCAGCTTTGGAATAATAATTTGGACTGTATTTATTCCTAACCTAAACAGCTTAATCTTCTTTTCTTCCGGGACTTTGTGTGTTACTACAAACTCTATGAAGAGTATAGGCTTGTTGTGTTCATCAAAAAATGTTACATCTGGTTGTAACAATAGATATCTCTCTTCGATATTAGGATTTTTACCCCATTTTATATTCCCTCCTTCGTCTTCATAAAAAGTAAGTTGAGATTTAACCTTTTTAGCATGTATGGTAGATGCTTCCAATAAGAGTATAGGGCTACCTTCGATATCTTTAGGAGGATATTTATATACAGCAGGTAATTTCAACTGTTTCAATCTATGTAATGCTTGTTCTGCTAAGCGTTCACGGTACTCTCTACTACTATAAACACATTCTGCAGAACTTTTACTAATATTAATAGCGTGATGTCGGAAATAACTTTGATGCTTTAAGTCTTTGAATTTCACTGCCTGCATTTCTTTGTTACATCCCATACAGTAATAACCTTGCAAACCACTTGCTGCATGGTTAATATGAATTGGATTGCCATTTATTTTAAATGCCCAATCGTTCTGTAGTTCTAAATTACCCTCTTCTTTCAGCATAAAATGTGCGTTTATATTTTCTGCGGTTCAGTTTCGGTATAGAAAATTAAGAACTGCTCAAAGCCCCTTGCAATCATGTTATTTATCTTGTCAAATTCTAAAAAGTCAAGGTCGCAAACTTTATTTACCGGCAAAGCCCTTAATGGATTACTATTTATTTTTGAATCTTTATGATACATAAAAAGACAATAGTCCCTTGATAGTGGTAAGTAGATTTCACTTTCTACAGGAATTGTATGATATAGTTCGCCTTGCGTATCTAAATAGACGGGGGAGTCAGTGGTTAACCATCCATAACCTTCATTAGCTTTTAAAACAGTTGCACTAAAATTTCTAAAAATCTTAACCAAAGTATCCATTAGGAAACCAATAATGAAGTTAAGCTTATTTTTTCCAGTCAGGTGGCTCATAACGAAATCTAAATCGAAGTCAACCTTACCAAACATCTCAAGCTCTTCTATAATAACATCTTTTGTTAGCTCATCATTAATCATCTTATCAATATATGACCTAAACCTACTATTCCGGCAGAGAAGATTAGCTACAAAATGGTTAAGTAAATCCTTATGTAAGGGAATTAATTTGCCCTGACCTTTCAGAGTATTGATAATTGTCCTGTATTTATCTTCCAGCAAACCACTGAGGTTCTCAAATTGCCGTCTTTCGTGAGGTTCAATATCAGGAAGCTCGAAATCAAAAATGTTTATCTCTGTTGAAAATTGAGAGATGAGAATATTTTCAGTTTCGCCTTTGCCGATTTTAAGAACTGAAACCCAATCCTTGCCCTCTTTTTTAAAGCCAAACTGCTTTAAGTAAACTTGCGATATTTTGTGTTGCTTCTGAAATTCTGGCTCTAACTTCATCTTAAAAAGTGTTATATCAGAGGTAAATATAAGAAACGTTGGTAAATAATAAACCCGCCTTGTAAGCGGGAATTATTGATTTGTTTATCTCAGTATTTTGGCATAACTGTTTTATCCTTCTTTAAATTTCGATATATATATCTTTTCGTATACACATCACCAACTTTTTGTTCTGAAAATATTATCCAGTCAAACAATTTGCCGATTTCTATTTGAGTTCCCGTATTAACATCTGTAATGATGTGATAGTTATCGGCAGCGTGTGTATATTTCCATTGATATAATCTCCAACCATTGTACGCCTGTCTAAAATAGTGGATGTAGCCTATGTCAAAATAGACTTTGGTAAGCGAAGTATCTTTGTTTACAATTTCATAGGTCTTTGTATATGGGTTATATTTTTCTTCAGTCACATCATTTGTAATAAACCCACCCACATTATAGTTCATTTCATTTTTTATCTGACTGGTTAGTTCCCTTCTTTTCTGCTCTTCAATCAATGCAGTCTGCTTCTCCTGCTGTAAATAGTAGTTTATAAAGCTATCCATACTATTAGATAGCCAGTTTATTATCTCTGTTGTCTTACTGTTTGTGTAGTCATAAGTGTTTGCGTTTAACACAGCTACACACTTCTCGTTGAATGCCGAGATACAATTGTTTTTTACTGTCTGGCTGTAAGATGAATTGTTTACATTGTTCCGTAAGGTGTTTATTGCGTCCTGTACACTTTTGGTGTTGTTGTCATAACGGGCTTGTTTGGATGCCAGGGCTTGATTGACCAACTTTAGATTAACAGGCTCAACATATTGGTAGGTTGACTGTGCTTGTGTTGGTTGTGTAACCTCATAATAGTTCCATGTCTGCATTAGGCTATCGTAGGTTTTGTAGCCTATCATAGCTCCTGAAGAATTGTAGTACTCGTATCGACTCATTAGCGAGTTATACTTCTCTGTGGTAGTTTGTGCAAAGCTTGACACTCCATAGATACAAAACAATAGTAAGAACACCTTTTTCATATTTCTAATGCTTAGTAGTTCTTAGTTACTAACCCTGTGTATTGACCCTGTATGATACCTAATGAGGTTGTCAGGTTAAAATTGAAGTTATAGGTATCTCCCGTCTTTGTTATTATTATACGTGCATCTTGATTAATGAGGTCGCTTTCATTAGACACTACATTTCTGGACATGATTTTACCATCTTCAACCACGATGTAATCCTGAATAGAATAGGCATCAAAGCCGTAGTTACCTTTAAAGTTGAATGTTCCTGTTGGTAGTTGATTCGCACCTTCATGTATATAAAGTGTGAAGCTTGCCAAATGTGTCAAGTCATTGGAAATTACAGCTTGTGTTCCATCTGCATTGGTAGATACTTCTGCGTTAGTTAGAGTGATGTAATATACAGTTCCGTCCCCTAAAGGCTGCTTATTGATATTAGCATTTGTCAAGCTATAGGTATTGTTGTTTACCTTAAAGAAGTTGTTGCTATTCTCTTCGTTGACGTTTAAGTTGTCATCAGAGCCTGAACAACCAAGAGTTAAAATTATAGTAATTAGTACTGCTAACTTTTTCATATTCATCATCTATTTAATTCCAACAAATATTGCATTTTTTTTAAAAGAACACAAATATGTGTTCAATAAATTTTTAGAACAGGTGCAATTTTACCTGTGATGCAAAATGATATTCTAAAATCTGTAGGCAATAAACTAAAAGAGATAAGGAACTCCAAAGGCTTATCTCAATCAATGCTTGCGAATGACGCAAATGTCCCTAAAAACCAAATAGGTAGAATTGAAAGAGGCGAAATAAGTGCTGGAATAACAACCTTATACAAAATCTGTCAGGCATTGGGAATAAAAGTTAGAGAGCTTATAGATTTTTAATAAAAAATCGCAATAAGTATGACCTACTGCGATTAGTGAATTATTAAAAATTATTACTTAATTTTTTCGCAACCTTCCAAGTCTCTCGGTCTTTTGCTTTTTAATAGATAACATGATGAATTGTTATTTGAAATTGCTATATAATTTGATTTACTCTTCTTATCTAATAAATCTTTCTCCTTTATTAATCGAAGTTTCCAATTTGGGAATCCCACCGGAGCAACAAAATCTGTGATGATGTCTTGTAATGTACTTATTTGAAGTTTGTTGATTAGTTTTTTTAAATAGATTTTTTGGTCTGTATAGTATATATAATATTCAAGTTCTCTGTAATTTTCTAACAAACATCTTTTTGCAGCATCTCCCACATACCAATATGACGACCAGTAATCATAAAAATCGTATTTATCATTATGATTTATGGTTAACAACGCTCTCCGAATATCATTCGAAATATTATCACTACTATCATCTCCGAAATTCTCATAAAGGACATTATAAATCTCTTTAAATCCTACTAAATCAAAACTTTCTGGATTGTAGTCGTAACCAAGACAGTAGAAAGCAAAATCAATTCTACCCTTAAAAAGAGGTAGATTTTCCATTTGTAATATTGCGTCTCTATTTGAAGTATTTGACACAATCAGTTTAGACTTACTTTTTTCTTCATCCAACTGCTCTTTTGCAAACGCAGACGTTAATTTTTCAACTTTTGATAAATACTCATATATATCTCCACTGCCTACCGCAATTTCTGATATTAAATATATAACTCCATCAAATGCTTCTGGACTTCTGATGATATCAGGTCTTTTACCTCCCTTGATAACAGACCCCCTTGATACGATATTTCTCACAACTCTCATCCAGTCCAGATATTTTTCTTGATTGTATTCATTGCGAATTAAATACTCTGTTTGAGCATAAAAAAGAACCTTTTGAGTATATGAGGAGCTATTAATCTGAGAAGAAAAGAGATTGTCTTCAAACGAAATCTCTCGCAAAAAATCAGATTTTGGCTTATGTCGCCATAAATCGAAATCTATTACCAGATTTAATTTATTGTAGTTTTTAGAGTATACTTCGAAACATTTTGTCAAATATTCAAATCCTGATTTAGTCATGTAAATTGGTCTTACTTTATCAGGGTTATCATGTAGAGATAAAATTATAGTTATCCGATTACTAATTCTTTCAACTGATTGTCTAATCATGACAATTGTCGAAATAAATCTCATAAGTGCAATATCTATTTTATTATTCTTTTTAAAATTAAGCCAAAAGAAATCTGTCCATTCAGTATCAATTTTGAAAGCAAAAGTGTCCTGAAATGCCATATTATTGGCTTCCCAGTCATTTTCATTTATATGCTTCTCTAAGCTTGCCTTAAAATTTTCGAAAGGGGATAGAAGTTTCCCCCTCGCATTCATCTTGATATACAAATCATCTGATAAGCCAATATTGTCTAATTCTACGTAATAAAAATTGATAAGATTAGTTTCAAGCTTTGCCCAAAGATTATCTACAGTAAAAAATTTTGCATGTATACTATCAATAGTTCTTAACATAGATTCAATCGTAGGGTCATTTACCCAATACATAAAAAACCATTTGGAGTCTTTAATTTGGTCACTTATTATTAAATTCTCTTCTACGGTAATGTCCGATAAAACTAATGCTTCGCAAAATTCCCTTGATGTAATTCTCGTTTCATAACCAAACTTTCTCAGTATTTCTTTTTTTTGTGTCTCAGTATTATCTTTAATTGAAGCATACCAATGCAATAAGAAAAGCGTCGTAAGCCTTTGTTGACCATCCAACGGAAGGAAAACGTTATCTACTTTACTGCCATATATAAAATCCAGCTTAATAGCTTTGTTTGCGACAAGACTTTCATATAAGGCATTTAAAAAATTTTCTCTAATTTCTTTTTTATCTTTTCGACCTTGAGCATAGTCTCGCTGTATTATTGGTATCTCAATTTTAGATTGCTGACTCAATAGCTTTAAAAAACTTATAGTTTCGCTGTTTTGTTTAGTCTCATTCATAAGGTCTTAATTTAAGTACTGTTCTAAGACAGAAAGTAAATCTTTTTCGTAGTGTTCTTTATCTTCTGGAGTCCAAAACGAAATTTTTGGAGGATACTCACTGAAATATTTTAGGAAAACATTTTTTGTGCAGATTGGTACAAATATTCCCTGCTTATCCCTATTTATAATTGTTTTTCTTTTAAGTGGAAATACTGCATTTTTATACCCTCGGTTTGTAGAAGCATCTAATAGCGTTAGATTTGAAATATCATTGATATCATCTTCTTTAAAATTATGATTAAAATGGTTAATTATGTCTTCATAGAGAAGCTTGAATTTTTCATTATCTTTAAAATCCACAAATTCAGAAGCTCGTTTCTTTAAAACCCCTTTTTTATCAATATCCGGGTCAATGAAAATAATTGCATCTTTTAGCCACTCATCCTTTTTATCGGGCATTTCATTTTTAATGGATGTTATGTGTTCTATATCCCAATTTTCAATTTTGAATAGGTCAAAAGGAAAATAGGCACTCTCCCTATCACTTTTTAATATTGTTAAGAGATTGTAGAGAAGTAATATTCGTTTTACATCTTCTTTATCATCATATTGTAGAACTTCAAAATTTATATTTTTCACACTCTCTTTAATTAATTCATCTAAAGAATTTTTAAATTCCTTTTTTGTCTTTTCAGAAGAAAGATGATACAACTCTTTTATAGTAATGTGTTTTTCAGTAATCAAAAAACCTATCTTATGATACAGTTCTCTATCATCAAACCATTCACTAAATCTCTGATATCTGTTTTTGATTTCTTGCCAGTTTTTATCAATTGTGTCTTTAGTATTAAGAGTAAACTTTTTACTAAAGTATCTAAATGTTGAATATTTATCAGTAGGGTCAAGACTGTCATTCATCATATCAAATATAAGTTCTATTCTATTTGTTGATTTTTTATCCCCAGTTAAGAAAAACCAGAATTTATTTCGCTGTAATGACTGCTCTATTAAATCCCATTCTGTTGCAATCTCTAATTGACGGAGTTTAAGTTTCTCCCTATTTCTGTCCTCAAAATTCGAGCTATTTAAAAATAATGCCTTTATTAGTTCGGAGTTAGTTAATGGAATTTTACCAATGTTAATTCTTGTAAATATTGAAATAGCATCATCTTCACTACTCTCATACCAAATTACTTTTGTAGAAAACTTAAATTTTGATTCAAAATCGTTTCGATTGAACGACCTGTCTGACGACTTGAGCTTAAACCAATCTTTTATAGTTTTATATGCTTCGCTTATATAATGGAAATCAATATTATCATATCCTGTCGACAACTCTAATTCATTTAAAAACTTATTTGAATCTGTGCGTGTTTCATAATTTAGAGAAAATAACGGTTCACGATAATCTTCCGCTAAATATTGATTGAGATGGAACAATATTAAATATATTGTTGTAAGTCTTTGTTGACCATCAATGACTTCGTAATAAGATTTTTGACCATCGTATTTAACCACAATAGGTTGTAAACAATACCAAGTTTTATCATCTGAATTCTCAACTTCCTTTGGCTTAAATTCGCATATGTCATTTAGTAAATCTCGAATTTCAGTAGATGCCCATCTGTAACCTCTTTGATAGGAGGGGATAAAAAAGGAATAATCTCGTAATTCATTAATTGTTTTTAATAATAGCATATATGTTTATTGTAGTTGGTGTTTGACCTAATACTTAAAATATTACAATTAAGTTTTAATTTTTTAGTAAGAGTAAATATACAAAATTTTAATTCAAATCATCTTATTTCTTGGCAAACCTATTTCATCTTCTTGTGGATAAGGTGCTCGATGAGTCATACTTACATCTTCTCTAATCTGCTTATGTGCTTCATATTGCCTATCAGTGCTATTACTATAGCGAGGGTCTGGAATGAAAGGCATCTTTGCCATTTTAGAAATGGTTACTGTAGGAAAATGATAATCCACTTCAACAGTACCTAAAAGCAAATAACAGCCACCACCCTGAAAGGGATATTGTTGTAGACAGTCAGTAAAATGTGCTGTGTCGAAATATTCACCTTCAACATCAATCCATGTTCCAAAATACATATCTCCTTTTTTAGTTGGCACATGCTTACGTGATATTAAATAAGCAAGCATCTTTACAGTTTGCTTATGATGCTTTGTTAAATCCTTTGCCATCACACTACCCCTATAGTTGGTCTGTAGCAGGTCAAATGGTGTACAGGAAACCGGAAAACTTAATAATTCTATCTCATCAAAAGCATCTTCATATTTTGACCTCTCCAATTCTGGCAGTTTATATTCTTTTACAGGTTCTTTCAATAGTAATAAATCCCTGTTCTCCGGCTTAAAATTTACCATCAATAGCCTTGCAATTACAAGGAGCTGATTCTTTGTCTTGCTGGTGAATCTAAAAGCCCCTATAAAAATCAAGGTTTGTATACTTTCAATCCCAATCGGGATTCTATTAATAAAATCTTCTAAGGAATTATAATTGCCATTTTTATTTCTCTCTTCTACGATTAAGCTTGATATTCTTGATTCTAAGCCCTGTAAATGCAGAAAACCAATATATATGTCATTATCATATAAGGTTGTCTCAAATAGGCTTAAATTAACGCATGGAGGATGTATAATGCCTCCTGACATTTTAGCTTCGTGTACATATACCTCTGTTCTGTAAAATCCTCCCTGATTATTGATAACTGCCACCATAAATTCAACAGGATAATAAACCTTTAAATAAAGGCTTTGGTAACTTTCAACGGCATAAGATGCAGAGTGAGCTTTACAGAACGAATAACCTGCAAATGATTCTATTTGCCTGTAAACCTCTTCACTTAATTGTCGTGAATGCCCTTTGTTGTCACAGGATGCAAAATAGTTGTCTTTTACTTTTTGGAGGGCTGCTTTAGACCTTCCTTTGCCACTCATAGCCCTGCGTAAGATATCCCCATCAGCAGGGGCAAGACCCCCGAAGTGCAAGGCTATTTTTATTACATCCTCCTGATACACCATTATTCCATAAGTGTCTCCTAATTGCTCTTTAAATACCTCATGGAAGTATTCAAACTGGTCAGGGTGGTTGTGCCTGAAGATATATTCTTTCATCATGCCACTTTGTGCAACTCCAGGGCGAATGATTGACGATGCAGCAACAAGGGTTTTATAATTGTCACACTTCAATCTCCTTAGTAATCCCCTCATAGCAGGGCTTTCAATGTAGAAACAGCCTATAGTCTTTCCTCTACTTAAATATTCGTTTGCTTTAATCTCATCTTTTGAAAGAGAAGTATTCCTGATATCTACCTTAATTCCTTTATTCTTTTCTATAAGCTTTACCGAGTCATTTATATGACCTATACCTCTTTGGCTAAGTATATCAAACTTTTCAAAGCCAATATCTTCAGCTACATGCATGTCAAACTGAACTATAGGAAATCCTTTGGGAGGCATTTCTAATGCTGTGTAATTTGTTATTGGCTCTTCAGAGATTATAATTCCACATGAATGCATGCTCCTTTGATTAGGGTATTTCTCAAGCATGACTCCATATTCCTGTACATACTTAACAATGCTATTCTGGTCGTGGGTTTTCATTGGGTTTTTAGCCAGTATGTCTAACTCTTCTTTTGGTAGTCCAAAAACTTTACCGACCTCCCTAAATATAGAACGATATTTAAACTCCACAATTGTTCCTGTAAATGCCACATGCTCTTTGCCAAACCTATTAAAAATGTATTCCAGAATCTCATCCCGGTCAGTCCACGCCCAATCTATATCGAAGTCAGGAGGGCTTTTCCTGTTTAGATTTAAGAAACGCTCAAAATAAAGGTCAAGCTCTATTGGACATATATCTGTTATGCCGAGACAGTAGGCAATAATGCTATTTGCTCCACTTCCTCTGCCTATATGCATGAATCCCCTGCTATTGCTATAGCGAATAATATCCCATGTGATTAGGAAGTAACCACTGAAGTTTAGCTCATTAATCACCTTTAATTCCTTTTCTACCCTTGCTTTTGCTTGTTTATGGTCGTTACCATATCGACTTATTAAGCCTGCCTGTGCAAGATTAGTTAACAGTTCTATATCGCCTTGCTTATTTCCTGTGTAGTGCTTTTTGTTTTTAGGAGTAGTGAAATCATATTCAAAATTACATTGACTAATAACTCGCTCTGTATTCTGTAGTATAATGGGATAATCCTTGTATTTGTTTGTTAATTCTTCTAATGGCATAAATACTTCTGAAGTTTTGCAATAGTCATCTTCAGTTAGTTTTGAAAGAAGAGTATTTGTATCAATAGCCCTCAAAATCTTGTGCAGGTTAAATTCCTTTTTAGTCCTGAAAGTAACAGGCTGAAGTATCACCATTTTATCTGCAACCTTTTTTATTTCGGGCTTGTAAAGCATCAAGAGCTGTTCAGGTCTAATACCTATGTACTCATCATCTTGTAGAGTAGTTGGAATATTTTCAACAGGATATATCACAATGACATCCTTAAAATCAGGAGCTATTAAGGATTTAGGCTTACCACTAAAATTATGCTCTGTCAGGAATCGGTTCATCTCACCTAATCCTCCTCTGTTTTCTGCCAGCCCGATATATAACAGCTTATTATCTTGCCTGAATTCAATACCGACCAGTGGCTTTATGTTTACAGCCTGGCAGCCTTTTATAAAGTCATAAATACCAGTCACAGTATTAACATCAGTTAATGCCATAGCTGTAGCATTGCATGCCTGTCCTTGCAGTATGAGGTCAGATAATGGTATTGTACCATATCGTAGACTGTGAAATGAATGACAATTTAAATACATCTATTGCTTATTTGCATTAAGGATAAGTCCACCACCTCTTGACACTGCACCAATACCAAATCGGTTCTTTATCTTGTCCATTGCCTGATATAGTGACATTAGCTCTACAGTATCTTCAAAGACATTTATTTGATAGCACCCTCTTACCAGTCCACTGAACTTAATGCCTACCAGTCTTAAACGCATCCTACGTTGATAAAGCTTGTCAAAAAGACCTTCAACAGCTTTGCTTAAACTATGGTCGGCAGATGTGTATGATACCCTGCATTGCTTTGTTTCTGTATCAAAATTTGCATATCTGATTTTTACTGTTACAGTGGAGGCAAGCCATCCCTCAGACCTTAGTTCATAGGCTTTCTCTTCTACCATTGAGCTAAGAAGTACTTTCACCATTTTTATGTCTATGGTGTCCTGACTGAATGTATGTTCTGAACCTATGGACTTTCTCTCGGTGTATGGCTCAACTGGATTATTGTCTATGCCATTGGCTTTTTTCCAGAGTTCAATCCCATTTTTTCCTATCATTTGCTGTAGAACCTCGGCAGGCATTTCCGAAAGTGTCTGAATTGTCCTGATGCCTATTCTTGAAAGCAACTGGAAAGTCACTTCACCGACCATCGGGATTTTTTGTATTGACAAAGGATTAAGGAATGACTTTACGAGGGCTTCAGGTATTTCCAGATTACCTTTAGGTTTACCCTCACCAGTTCCAATTTTTGAAACAGTTTTATTTACAGATAAGGCAAAGCTGATAGGTAGACCTGTTTCTTTCGTAACCAATGTTGAAAGCTCATTAGTCCATTGATAGCACCCATAAAACTTATCCATACCTGTAATATCAAGATAGAATTCATCAATGCTTGCTTTCTCCATCACTGGTGCTTTCTCTTCTATAACTTGAGTCACATCCTGAGATAACTTAGAATATAAATCCATGTCACCTTTAATAACCTTTGCATCTGGGCATAATCTTAGTGCCAATTTTATGGGCATTGCCGAACGAACACCAAATTTTCTGGCTTCATAAGAACATGATGCAACGACCCCCCTGTCACCACCACCAATAATAAGAGGGATGTTATTTAGTTGGGAATTGGTTAGCCTCTCACAGGATACAAAGAATGTATCCAAGTCCATATGGACGATAGCACGTGTCATAATCTTGTCTTTTTGGGTGTAACAAAGTTAGATGGGATTACAACAATTTTACATATATTTGTTGTTGTAAATTACAACAAACTGCTTATGTCTCTATTCTCTGACAACATCCGTTACCTTAGACTTCAGAAAAATCTTTCTCAGGAAAAACTTGCTGAAAACCTACTTATAAGCCGTGGGAGGTATGTTCCCTATGAAAATGGAGTCTCAGAACCTCCATACGATATACTGCTTAGAATTTCTACTCAGTTCCATATTAGCATAGACCTTCTCCTGACTGTGGACTTAAGAAAAATCCCTATTGATAACCTACTTCAACTCGGTGACAATCGCATCCTTCTTCCGATTGTGGTTGATAAAGCAGGTAATGATATGATAGAAATTGTTCCTCATAAAGCTAAAGCAGGATATTTAGCAGGTTATAGAGACCCTGAGTATATCGAAAATTTACAACAAATGTCACTACCATTTTTCGGTGTTGGAAAATTTAGAGCTTTTGAAATAGACGGTGATTCGATGCCACCACATAAAGAGAAAACTTGGATAGTGGGTAAGTATGTAGAGAATTATAAAGATATAAAAGATGGTGTAACACACTTAGTTGTGACTAAGAATGATGGAGACACTTACAAACGTGTCTTCAAAGAAAGTGATGCACTTGTACTTCACTCTGACAACTTAGCCTATCAACCTTACAAGGTTCACAGGTCGGAAGTGTTAGAGATTTGGGCGTTTGCAGGCTATGTTGGTACAAAAGAGTTTAAGCCTGGCGACTTAGATGCATTAACTATAAAGGATATTCTTCAGGAATTAAGGAAGGATATAAAAGAAGTTAAGGAGGTAGTAGTTAAAAGTTAATACCCATTTAAAAAGAACTGTTAGGTGTTAAGGCTTCTTTCCAGTAGTCAACAATTAATTTTATTTTACCAAAAAACTTTTCATAATCATAAGGCTTTGTAAAAAGTCCCTGAGCAGAATTACGATAAGCACTCACTACCGTTTCTTTCGAACCTGCGGTAGTAAAAAATATGTAAGGAACACATTTTTCTTTAAGGAGAGGATGATGATAAATTTCATCTCTTAGTTGAAATCCATTCATCATTGGCATATTTACATCTGATATAATCATAAATGGTGTTATATCAGGTCTTAATAAATAATCAATCACTCCCACGTAATCTTTGAAGTAAACTATTTCATTACCGTAGTTAAGAGAGTCAAATACTTCTGTAAAAATTTCTCTATCATCTTCATCATCCTCTATAACTATAATCTGACCATCTCTTTTCATATCCTCATGTGTTTAGTCTTACAAAGATGTAAATAAAAGTCTTTTTAGAAAAAATAATTAACTACTCTATAACTCCAACTATCCTGTAGAGGGGTAAGATAAAATTTTTATATAGCCAAAGGAGTACCTACCTCTATACGTAGAAATTTTCGACTGAATCGCCATCCTCCAAAAGTGCGAGTAAGAGTATATATATATTATATCGTTTTTTATATATTTACTGTAGTAAAATATGAGTACCCACCCATGAAAAACCTATGGGGCATTAGCGAGAATTTCGACCACCCCCCCTGTTTTTAAATAGGAAAGATTATTTGGTTAAATAGAAAAATTAAGCAGGAAATTGAAACCGAAATTAATTTTCAAGGACTTACCGTACATAAATCGTACAAATACGAAAACATAAAATCCCTACATATCTGATTAACAGCTGTGTAGGGATTTATCTTGCAGAGAGGAAGGGATTCGAACCCTCGATGCCCTTGTGGAGCATACACACTTTCCAGGCGTGCGCCTTCGACCACTCGGCCACCTCTCTAAGTTTATTCGCGGGCAAAAATAGGGTTTCTAACCGGATATAAAAATTTAATTACGACAATTCGCCGCGCTGCGATGTTTCAAAAAGTGTTTTGAAATCCTTATGCGGAGCGTCCTGTCCTAACAGGTACATCATTTTGGTTATGGCTGCCTCGGTAGTAATATCAGCTCCTGAGATTACGCCTATTTCCTTTAGCATCGTGCTCGTTTCATAATGACCCATGTTCACGCTGCCTCCTGAGCATTGCGTTACATTTACCACATGAAGTCCGTTAGCAATAGATTTCTGAAGTATGTTGATGAACCAGTCTTCAGACGGTGCGTTACCGCTGCCGTAGGTCTCAAGCACCATTCCCTTAAGTCCCGGTATGCCAACAATAGCCGACAATACCGCTTCGCTGATACCCGGAAACATTTTTACGATAACCACGTTAGAATCCATATTGTGGCTTACTCTCAGGTCTTCGTCCCCCGATTGTGGCAGTAACAGGTCGTTGCTTACCTTCAGGTGTACTCCCGATTCTGCCAGTGCAGGATAGTTGGGCGACGTAAAAGCATTAAAATGTTCGGCACTAATCTTTGTGGTACGGTTACCACGGTACAGCTTGTACTCAAAGTACAGGCATACTTCCTGTATTACAGGCAGGTGTTTGTGGTGCAGTGACGCTATTTGTATGGCTGTGATAAGGTTTTCTTTAGCATCGGTGCGCAGGTCGCCTATAGGCAGCTGCGAACCTGTAAAGACTACCGGTTTTTTGAGGTTATCAAGCATAAAGCTCAACGCAGATGCCGAATAAGACATCGTATCTGACCCGTGAAGGATTACAAAACCGTCAAATTTATCGTAGTTCTCTTCTATGATCGAGGCGATCATAACCCATTTAGACGCATCCATGTTAGACGAGTCGATGGGTTCATCAAAAGACAGGGTTTCAATAGTGCAATCAAGGAGTTTCAGCTCGGGTATGCGCTGCAGCAGCTTCTTGAAATCGAAAACCTTAAGGGCTCCCGTTTCGTGGTTCTTTACCATCCCGATAGTTCCCCCCGTATATACAAGTAAGATTGTAGGCCTAGACTGCATTCTCGTATTTCATTTTATTAACTACCGGATTGGCATACATCGCAAGGAAACCTTCTCTCATCACCTTGTTCTCAATATCGATGCGCATTTCGAGCCTTCTTTCAAAAAGCCCCTTTTCTTTCTCGGTGTAGTGGCTTGCAAAACGATCGGTTTCATTAAGAAGATCGTAAGCAATATAGTTGGTAGGCCAAAGCTTGTAGCTTGCAAGTATCGAATCGTCTATTACCTGCGCCAGGGCCTGTATCTGTTTGTTCTGGTTGTCGTTCTCTTCCTTGATAACATCAAGCTCTTTTTCAAGGATGTCGCCTACCTGAATGTGTATGCGTTTCTTCTGACCCATGATACCACTGATAAGCGTCATGAAATCTTCGTTCTTTTCCTTGATGTACACCTCATCGTTAGCTTCGGCCATAAGCCTTGGCATCTTGAGCATATCGGTAGGGTCATATTCATACGATATCGAAACCGGGACGATCTTGATCTTCTTGAAATAATCCATCAGGTTCTCTTCGTCAGATCCCATGGCAAGCATTTTAAGCACGCCCTGCTGGGTAGTATCGTTACCGTCTTTAGTACGGCCTTCGCGCTGCGCGATCCAAACCGAACGGTTCTCACGCGAAAGCAGCTGGCAAATGTACTCCGACATCAGCTTAGAGCTTTGCAGCAGTTCTCTCGGACTAAGACTGCGCTGTACCAAAAAGTTCCTGTTAAGGCGTGAAAGCGTATGAAGGAATGCTTTTTGCACCAGGTTATCGCCAATAGCCGAAGCCGTCATGATAAGCCCGTGGTCATATAACGACACATTGATAAGTGATGTATCTAATATAATATCCCTGTGATTCGATATAAAAAGATAAGGGGTATGCTTATCCAGCTTTTCAAAACCCGAGGTCGTAAGACCGTCAGAACTTTTTTGCAGTACCTGCTGGATGGCATTATATATAAAATTGATCTGGAAATCGCGTTTAGAATGGGTCTTTAGCAGCTGGTTAGCCCATACCTCCTCTTCCACATCCGGAAAGGTGAAGCTCATGAGCGCCTTCATCATAGGGTGGTGTACAACACTACTTATAGCCTCGTTTACCTCACTATCATAAAAAGGCCTTATATGATCAAATTTCGACATGTACTTCTTTATGGTTAAAACAATTCACAAAAGAACAAAAAAAATATGAATTTACTCTAAATTCTTTTTTAAATCCCGTAGACTTCTTTAGAATTTTGGGTTGTAATTTCAGCTATTTCGGCAACGGTGACACCATAAATTGATGCCAGTTTTTCGGCGACCAGCAAAGTGTAGCTGCTCTCGTTTCTTTTCCCTCTGTGCGGCACCGGAGCGAGATAAGGCGAATCGGTTTCCAACACTATATCTTTCAGGTCGATATCTGCCAAAAATTGGTCGATCTTACCATTCTTGAATGTCGCTACTCCGCCTATCCCCAGCTTCATGTTGTAGGATATGGCTTTTTGCGCCTGCTCAAAATCGCCTGTAAAGCAATGGAAGATACCGTATAAATCATCTCCTTTTTCGCTTTCCAACACCTCAAAAACCTCATCAAAGGCATCACGGCAATGGATATTAATCGCCAGTCCATATTTTTTAGCCAGCTGAATCTGGTGTTTAAAAGCGTGCTGCTGCTCGGCAAGGCGTGTTTTGTCCCAATACAGGTCGATACCTATTTCGCCCACCGCGGTAAACTTTCGCGAAGCAAGCTCACGTTCTACATGCGCCAGCTCTTCGAGGTAATTTTCTTTAACGTAGGTGGGATGCAGCCCCATCATGAGGAATACATTATCAGGGTACTGCTTTTCGAGCTCATACATCTGCGGTGTATATGACGAATCGATGGATGGCACAAAAAGGCGCGTCACTCCGGCATCAAAAGCACGTTGCATCATGGCATCGCGCCCGTCGGCAAATTCTTCGCTGTATAAATGGGTATGGGTATCAGTAAGGGTCATAATCGCAATTTTGGACTGCAAAATTACAAAGTTGGCCAGTCTTTTAGCATAAGTATATCATAATTTAAAGTATTTTTGACCTAAAGCAACCTTTACAAAATGGAAAACCTGTATGCCACGCTGAAAGATAAAGGCTATACCCGCATAAAATTCAAAATATCAAAAACCCAGCATTTGCTCATCAAAGGAAAAATAAACGGTGTTGCCGGAAATTTTATCCTTGACACCGGAGCTTCTAACAGCTGCGTAGGTTTTGACGAAATTGCCCTGTTTGAACTTTCAGCCAATGACTCTGACACAAAGGCTGCAGGTGCCGGAGGAACAGGCATGCTTACGCAGACATCCCTTAAAAACACCCTTAAACTTGGACGATGGACCAACAAGAACTTCGGTCTGGTGATATTTGACATGTCACACGTAAACGAAGCTTTATTGCAATACAAAGCAAAGCCGGTTCATGGCATCATTGGAGCCGATATACTGATGAAAGGCAAAGCCATTATTGACTACTACAATCACTGCGTTTATTTGAAGTAATAATCACAAAAACAAGCGTTTTTTAGTAAGGTTTTTTTCATATTTTTGAAGCCACCAATCCAACTATATGAAAAAATATCTTTTCGTACTGTTATTAATGACAGTACCTTTCATTACTACTGCACAGCTAGCTAATGACAATTGCAGCAATGCTACAGTATTGCAAATTAACCCTAACCTTACCCTTACCTTTACTACACCCGGAACAATTGCAGGAGCAACCGCATCTGCCGAAGCTAACACTTGTGCCGGTGCAGATGATGACGATGTATGGTATCAGTTTACAGCAACACATACCTCACACCACATTAACATTACTGATACTGAAGGCAGTACCCTGGATTTAAACCACGTTGTTTATGAGGGAAACAATTGCGGTACATTAATACAAAAGTATTGCAGTGATCCTAATAGCAGCACTGCCAGAGGACTGACCATTGGCCAGACCTATAAGATAAGGATATATTCTGCCACGCTTGTTTCCGGACAAACCACCACATTTAATATAAACATTACTACTCCCCCCGCCCCACCTGTAAATGACGATTGTTCTAATGCAATTACCCTTACGGCTAACCCGTACTACGCTCAAAATAGTGCCACAACCACATCAACACTTTATCAGGCAACCGCAAGTGTGCAAAACGATAACTGTAATACAGGAAACCTGGAAGATGTCTGGTTTAAGTTCGTAGCCACAAGTTCAAGACATAAAATAGTAACAAGCAATATAACCGGTAGCATTAACTACCTGAAATATTCCCTTTACACAGGAACATGTCAGTCATTAACCGTTGTGACTTGCTTTCCTGTTAATGGTATATTCTCCAGCCTTACTCCTGGCCAAACGTATATGATCAGAGCTTCGGCATGGTCAGGCGCATCAGCTGCTCCATCATCATTTACGGTAACCTTAAGCAATGATATTCCCGAAAATGACAGCTGTCCTACACCTACTATCATAATACCGTCAGCATCGCCAAACTGTACCGGAGGCGTACCGGGCGACCTTAGAAATGCATCCCCTTTTACAACCCCGACCTGCTCAGGTGGTGCCAAAGATTTATGGTATGAATTTACCGCAACAAGCACTACACATTACATTTGGTTTAGCAATGTAGTTGGTCCAAGCGAGGGCTACCTTAAATTTTCACTATTTAGCGGCAACTGCTCAGCACCTACTGTTGTAAGATGTAGCAGTTATAGTAATAACTTCGACTATTATTACAGCTCTTTCGTACCGGGCCAGAACTATAAAATTTGTGTAACAGGGGTAAACAGCAGTAATATTTCATTTAACATATGTGTAGGTTCAATACCATCTATACCCCCTGTTAATGACACCTGTGCTAATGCCACAAGTGTAGTTGCAGGTACCACACCCGAATGCACAGAATCTGTAGAAGTAACAATTGGCGGGGCAACAAACACGCCGGTGTCATCAGCCTGCGGAATTTACAACAAGGACGTTTGGTATACATTTGTCGCCACCAGCACAAGACATGTCATTAACCTATCAAATATAACAGGAGGCACAACTACTTTGAGCCATAGCGTTTTCAGTAATTATGACTGTACCGGAAGTGCTACATCCGTATCACCGTGTTATGGCAGTAAAAGCACTCTTGATTACGTTATTGGACAAACCTATAAGATAAGAGTCAGTCTCTCAGAGCCTCTTTCTGAATTCTCAACATTTAAACTTTGCATTACAACCCCAGTAACACCTGTTAATGACAATTGTCCTAATGCAATACAAATTTCTGCAAGCTCTTCTTTGGAATGTACCCAACAAATTAACGGCACAACTGTAGCAGCAACAAAGTCACCAAATACAACAGGATGCATGTCGAGTAACCAGGATGTATGGTATAAATTCACAGCTATCAGTCAGGCACATGTTGTAACATGTCTGCTTTCAAATGGCTATCAGGCTTCAATTTCATTGTTCACAGGCGATTATAACAACCCTACGCTGGTTACCTGCGCCTATCCCAGATTCTCCGGACTGACAATTGGACAAGAATATATGATAAGAGTAGGAGCTGATTCTGATTATGATTTTACTCTTTGCGTTTCAAGCGTTTTGGATGTAACCAACGATACTTGTGCCAGCGCGCAACCAATTGCTCTTAATCAGAATATGGAGCCAACCAACACTACCAGCGTGAATCTTACCGTTGCAAGCGATTCTACCGAAGGATTAAGCTGCGCATCAACTTTTGTCTTTAGAGATGTCTGGTATACTTTTACCGCGACAAATACCACACATTATTTGGTTAGACAATCCGGAAACACAACTAATTCAACAGACCCACAAATAGCATTATAT
Organism: Flavobacterium hauense; assembly: GCF_054457175.1. Lineage (NCBI taxonomy): Bacteria > Pseudomonadati > Bacteroidota > Flavobacteriia > Flavobacteriales > Flavobacteriaceae > Flavobacterium > Flavobacterium hauense. The sequence goes on along the minus strand of NZ_JBTKVX010000002.1, from coordinate 59,486 downwards.
ACAGGAAGCTGCGGCACATTATCTCAGGTATACTGCAATAAGGCTTTTACAAACTCTAAGATCACTCTTGACAATCTGACAATAGGACAGTCTTATAAACTAAGGGTTTATGTTTATTATGATAACACTCCTGTAATTTTAAATAATGTTACAATTGCATTGCTAACACCTCCTGCTGCACCTGTTAACGACAATTGCTCAAACCCAACATTGCTTATTGTAAATCCTCTTTCAGGATGCATACAGCCGGTAACAGGCACACTATCTTCAGCCACAGCATCAACAGATGTACCAGATTCAATATGGTCAGTTTATGAGGATGTATGGTATCAGTTTACAGCAACACATACAACACAAAAAGTGTTCATTACGGATATTGAAGGCGTTGATATTGGAGGTTTTCAAATATATGATGGAGTCTGCGGAGCTTTAACCTTTAAAGGCAATTACCATCCTGCTGGAGAGCCTGTTATTTCCGGGCTCACACCGGGAACCGTTTACAATTTAAGGCTAATGAAAGAGTATTATTCAACAGCTTCTGAAGTACTAAATTCTTTCAAAATCTGCATCACTGAACCTGATCCGGCACCTGCAAATGATGAATGCTCTGCTGCTCTAATACTACCTGTTAATGCGGGACTTATATGCACTTCCTCTGTAAACGGAACTTTATTTGGCGCTACAAAATCTACAGATCCTGCTTTATTATTTCAAAGCATAAAAGAAGATGTATGGTACAAGTTTACAGCAACCGCAACAAGGCATCATATCAACATTGCCGGTAGCCACGATATTACTCACATACTATACTCCGGCGCAGACTGCGGCGCACTTACCTACATGTATAGCGTGACAGACGGAAACAGCATCGCCTCTAATCTGACTATTGGCAATACTTACACTATCAGAATAACAAAAGGTTATGGCTCCCTGTATAATCCAAACGAATTCACTATTTGTATCGGCACACCTGTATTGGCAGCAAATGACGAATGCAGCAACGCCATAGTACTTGCAGTAAGCCCTGGAGAAGAACCTCTAAACTACGAACACGGTTCACTACAGCTTGCGTCATTTACACCTATCAACCCATCAACCGGATGTGGCACATACAAAGATTTGTGGTATAAGTTTACTGCTACATCTACATTACATTATATTGATATGTATGGGTCTGCATTGTTAGGCATTTACCCTGCAGCTGATTGCTCATCGATACTATGTTCAAATGCTATTACTCTTAATAACAATTATGCTCCGGGACTTACCATTGGACAGACATACTATATAAGAGTGCAGGCTTATTCTGATCAGCCCGGAGAGTTAAAAACCTTCGAAATAGCCGTTACTACCCCTCAACCAATTGCAAATGACAACTGTGCTAACGCTATTGTTGTACCTGTTAATTCCGGCTCAGAATGTGAGCTGGCCTATACAGCAAACCTGGCAAACACACAACCTTCTGACATACCTGTTTGTAATGCAGGCCTTAGAGATCTATGGGTAAAATTTACAGCTACCAATTCCCGCCATACAATATCTATAACCGATCCATACCAAAAAAGTTATAGCATTTTTACAGGAGACAATTGCATCTCGCTTGATTATGATTGTAATACCTACCCACAATATACTTCATCCACGCACAATTTCACGGTAGGTCAAACTTATATGATCAGAATACAGACATCTTCAACTAACCCATATACCAATCTTCCTGTAGAACTTTGCATTACCACACCGGCAACATGCAGTAATCCTGAAAATCTTTTAAGCGGTTACAATGAATATGTATTTGCGCCTAATGACATCGTGCCGTATGTAGAAGGAGTTGACTGCCTTATCGATGCTACAAATGCCAAATGGTTTTCTGTAAACATTACAAATCCGGGCGACATTGAATATACAATCTCAATGAATAGCCAGTATAGCCCTCAGGGTGACCCTATAGGGCAAGACAGAACTTATCCTGCTTATTTAGTATGGGGGCCTTTTAGCAGTACCGAGCAAGGTTGCGAAAATTTATCATCTTCCAGGATTATACGCTGTAGTAGTGCGGGTCCTATTGGTAAATTCACGATTACCGGAAGCGTGGCGGGCGAATTTTATGTTGTATTAGTTAGTAATATCCAAACTGACGCCTACATAAAACTTGAGCAAACCGGCGGAACCGCAGCTTCGGGCAACGTCCCGGCGCCAACAGGCGATACAAACCAGGATTTTGGCCCGGGACAGACTTTGGCCGATATAGAAATGAATGATGATGTTACCTGGTATGCTAATCCCGGAGAACCTCTTTTGGCTCCTTTTAGCAACAATGACAACGAAGATAGCGAACCTGAGATTCCGCTGCCATTAACAACACCATTGGTGAGCGGAACCACCTATTATGCCGCCAAAAAGATATACAACATAGAAAGTTTTGTAAGGTTTGCCGTAACTGTAAATTTTGCCGAAGAAGTACCGGCTCCAACCGGCCCAACCCAGCAGGATTTTTACAGCGGAGAAACACTTGACGACCTGGAAATTACCGGCGAAAACATCAAATGGTATAATAACAATGAAGCCACAGTAGCATTACCATCTAACACGCTTCTTACTGATGGTGCTTCATATTCGGCTTCGCAAACAGTGAACGGACTTGAGAGTATCCAAAGGCTTACGATTATAGTTAATGAGATCGTAACTACAGTTGCACCGCCAACAGGCCCGGCTGAACAAACATTTAGCGAAGGTGAAACCCTTGCCGATCTTGACGTAACAGGCGAAAACATTAAATGGTATACCGACAGCTCTTCTACCCAATCACTACCTGCAACAACACTTTTGGCAGATGGGTACACTTATTATGCATCACAGACCATCAATGAGATAGAAAGCACAGACCGTCTTGCCGTTACAGTAGTTGCAATAGCTATACCTTTCACACCTGCTCCAACCGGCGCAACTGAACAATCATTTACCGAAGGTGAGACTCTTGCCAATCTTGAAGTTACAGGAGAAAACATTAAATGGTATGCGGATAATTCTTCTGTTCAATTACTGCCTTTTACAACGGTACTTGTTGACGGCAACACGTATTATGCATCGCAAACTATCAATGAAGTAGAAAGCACAGACCGCCTTGCTGTTTCCGTTAATCTTGTATTAAGTACTAACAGCAATACATTTGCTTCGCTGCTATACTACCCTAACCCGGTAACTGGCATACTGAATATTGAAAACACAAACGAAATTGAGAAGGTTACGGTTGCAAATGCGTTGGGGCAAAAAGTTTTTGCCAAAACAATAAAAAGCAATAAAGCCCAGATAGATACATCATCAATAAGCAGAGGTGTATATTTTGTTACAGTCACTTCAGAAGGTGCGTCAACAACCATTAAAATTATTAAAGAGTAATTCCTCTTAAATCATATTTTTAAATCCCTGAATACATATTCAGGGATTTTTTATTTAAATAAGTGACAACTCACGCAACCTTTTGTTAATTTAGACACCTTATAATAAATCAACTAAACCATTTTTTATGAAAAAATTACTACTCCTGCTCCTTTTAGGAACTATGGCCTACGCACAGCCCGCCATTAATCAGCCTGACGACCTTACCGCGTGTGAAGCTAATTATGATGGACATGCTTTTTTCGACCTCACGGTAAACAACGCTGTAATGGTAGACAACCCGGCGCTTTATACCATAACATATCACCATACACAGGCTTCCGCAGAATATGGTTTAAATGCAATGCCTAATCCGGAAAATTATTATTCTGTCAATAGCACTGTATATGCGAGCGTCATAGAAACAGCAAATCCATCCTCGCATTCAGTAGCTGCAATTGCTCTTACTGTAATGCCAAAACCGCCAGTACCGGAGACCCCGGATATTACTATATATGACAACAACGCAGCCGAAATAGGATTTACAACTATAGACCTCACCATTTACAACGACGACATTTTAGGCAGCAACCCTAATGTTGTAATTTCTTTTCATGAGACTCCAAATGATGCCGCAATGGGTGTTAATGCTATCCCTAATCCTGAAAGCTATATCAACATAACCCCATACAGCCAAACTCTGTATGTGAGGGTTGTGAGCACTGTTACTTCGTGCTATTCAACAGGTAGTTTAACCGTTACAATACAATCAGAACCCTTCCTACCACCTCCACCTACCGGAGAAGCAGAACAGACTTTCACTCAGGGCGACACTCTTGCCGACCTTGAAGTGGAAGGCGAGAATATTCAGTGGTACGAAACTTCAGAAGGCGACACCCCTCTAAACATGAGCACCATACTGGTTGATGGAACGACATATTTCGCAGCGCAAACCATTAACAATACCGAAAGCAACAACCGTCTGGGTGTAACCGTACATCTTACTGCCGGCATTGCAGATAATACTTTCAGCAGCCTTCACTATTACCCTAATCCAGCAGCCAGCAGCCTGAACATTGAAAACATAAATGGCATTGATGCTATATCTGTTACCAATACTTTAGGGCAAAAAATATTTACCCAAGCCATAAACAGCAACAGCGCCCAGATTGATGTTTCATCGCTTAATAAAGGTGTTTACTTCGTTACCGTGACCTCAGGAAGCGCATCGAAGATCTTGAAAATTATTAAAGAATAGTTTTTCACACAATAAAGCATCTGACCCTTTGAACTAATATTCAGAGGGTTATTTATTTAGACACAAAACTATATGTAAGATTTTTTTTGCTATTTTAGCCAAAACTTAAACTAAACGATTATGAAAAAACTACTACTTTTCCTTCTTTTGGGATTTATGGCCAATGCCCAGACAAACGTTGATCAACTGCCTGATATGGTAATGTGCGACATTAACTCCGATGGATTTGCACTTTTTGACCTGACCAGTTATGACGCAATGATCCTGGAAGAAGAGAGCCCAAACAACTATTCGATTACATATCATGAAACACCGGATGATGCCGAGGAGAATGTAAATGCTATTGCAAGTCCCCAAAGCTATATAAACATTGTCCAAAACCAGCAAACGATCTATGTCCGCGTAACCGAAATGACAGGTGAAAACAACTATGAAACCGGACATTTCAATATTAGTGTAAATCCGGCTCCGGTAGCAACCCCATTAGCGATAAGCATTATCGATAATAACGATGAAGATCCGGAGGATGGCAGCATAAATATGGCCTTAGAGGCAGTATTAAACCCGGTTTCGGCATTGAATCCTCTTCCTGTATTTGAAGCAGATTTTTTTACTGACGAAAGCCTTACAATGCCTGCCCTATTCCCATATACCGTTAACCAATCTGTGGTATTATATTACAGGGTTCTTAATTCTATTACAGGATGTATCAACACCAGTTCGATAGAAATTACAGTTCTCCCTGGCAACTATGTTACCCCTGTCCCTACAGGCGAAACATTGTTTGGCTATGAGTTAGGTGACACGCTTGCCAATATTCCGGTAGAAGGCGAAAACATTCAGTGGTATGCGACCGAAACAAGTGACGCCCCTTTATCAATGTCTACTGAATTGACCAACGATACGACTTACTATGCCACACAGACAATAGCGGGCCAGGAAAGCGCAGATCGACTGGCTGTTAAAGTTTACAGCATTATTATGGGCTTTCAAAAAGACACTTTCAATGCAATGAAACATTATCCTAACCCAACAGCCAGCACCCTGAACATTGAAAATGCAAACAGCATTGACAGCATTAAGGTTACTAATGCTTTAGGGCAAAAAGTATTTACCCAAGCCATAAACAGCAACAGCGCCCAGGTTGATGTTTCATCAATTAGCAAAGGCGTTTACTTCGTTACAGTAACATCGGGAAGTACCTCGAAAATTATAAAAATCATTAAAGAATAATAAAATATCACTATACAAATACTAAGACCCGTCATTGTACGGGTCTTTTAACATTTAATAAGTAGGGGATTTCCTGACTTAACTGTTATACAACTACTTAAACTAAACTCAAATGAATAAATTGCTATTATCACTAGCTGCATGGATTGGACAACTGCCTCAGCCTTAAAACAGCTTTACACCAAAATTTAACTTTGTAAGCATAATTCTACGCAACCTTTATAATACTTTTGCGTCTTATACTAAATACTACACACATCTTACTAAAAATGAAAGCACTACTAATTAGTTTATTGTTTGGAACAATGACTTATGCCCAGACTACTATCGAAACACCACAGGACCTTTATGTCAGTGACAAAGACAATGACGGATTCGCTGTATTTGACCTTACATTTAACACTTATTCACTACTTGAAGGACTGGATGAAGAAGATTATAAGATTACATACCATCTAACTTTTAAAGATGCCGACCTAAATTCTAACACCATCCAGAAGCCTGCAAAATTTATGAACACTACGAAGTACAATCAGGAACTTTACGCCCGTGTTAGCAGCATTGCCGAACCAGCAAACTATTCGGTTGATCTTTTCACCATACGTACTCATAGTTCAGTTGCTTCGGATATTGAGGCCATGAAGCAATAAGGAAAAATATTTTTTTTCATAAGCAACCTTTACACTTTTTAATCATCTATCTGATACACAAACCCTTTCATGATAATCATTATCTAACAAAGGGCATCTACATATATCTGATAAACCCCGATAGTATATATCGGGGTTTTGTTTTTCTGCTTCGAAGTCTTAGTAGGGTATTTTCAAAATAAGTTGTTTACAGTAAAAGCACAACCTTTCACTGAACATAAACCAACTTATAAATACGATCATGAAAAGGAAAATCTTACTCTTGTCTGCCTTCACCCTTTTTTCGTTATTAACGGCCTGCGAATATGAACCTGTAGATATAACTCTCGTTGAAAACACGCCTGAAAACCCAACTAATCCTGAAGTGCCCGAAGCACCTGAAGTCCCAACAGCTGCACAATTCAATGCCCTGCAGGACAGTGCCCTTGAAAATATAAAACAGGAATTCACTTTCGATGCTTCACAAAGCATGGTAACGCTTACTTCAGAGAAAGGAGTTACAATAACATTATACCCCGGCTGCCTTAGCAAAAACGGAAATCCGGTTACCGGCACCGTAGATGTAGAATATGCAGAAGTATTTAACCGCGGAAATATGCTAACCGCCAATAAGCCTACTATGGGACTTATGCCAAACGGAGACAAAGGAATGCTGATATCGGGTGGTGAGTTTTATATTAATGCCACCCAGGGCGGCGTACAGCTTGAAATGAGCTGCGGCATGCAGCTTATGGTTCCGGCAACGCTTACTGGCGGACAGGACAACGAGATGAGCCTGTGGTTTGGTGGAATAGATGAGAATGGAGACCTTGTATGGGACGAAGTAAACAATGAGAATCCGCAGGGACAGCAGGAAGCCGGCGTAGGTACCGAAGGCGGTAACTACTATTGCTACTTCAACCACTTTGGATGGACGAATGTAGACCGTTTTTATAACGACCCAAGGCCAAAAACCACCATATACGTAGATGTTCCTGAAGGATATGACAATACTAACAGTGCCATTTTTCTTGCCTACGTGGGCGAAACTAACGCACTGGCATCATTAGACACTTATGATGAGGACCTGGAACTTTTTACCGAGCATTACGGACAAATCCCAATCGGACTTGAATGTTATGTGATCTTTGTGTCGGAACAGGATGGAGAGTGGATATATGCAATAAAGGCTGCAACCATAGTAGAAGATGGAATCATCACTATTACTAATGCCGATCTTAACAGCATCACCGAAGCTCAACTCATCGCATTAATAGATGCACTGCCATAAAAATTATACAGATTTTTATCGCTGCATAAAAACAAAACCCCACTCAATGAGCGGGGTTCTTTGTATATATCAAGCTGAGACTATAGCTCAAGTGCTTTTTTAGGATTGTTGTCCATAAGCAGTTCTACAGGGTTTTCTAAACCTTCTTTAACTGCTACAAGGAAACCAACTGACTCACGTCCGTCAATGATCCTGTGGTCATAAGAAAGCGCCACATACATCATTGGGTGGATCTCAACCTTACCGTTTACAGCGATAGGACGCTCGATGATATTGTGCATACCAAGGATACCCGACTGCGGAGGGTTGATGATAGGTGTAGAAAGCATGCTTCCGAATACACCACCGTTAGTTATAGTAAAAGTACCTCCTGTCATATCGTCTACAGTGATCTGACCGTCACGTGCACGAAGTGCAAGACGTTTGATCTCTGCCTCAATACCACGGAAAGTAAGTGTCTCTGCGTTTCTAACTACAGGTACCATAAGTCCTTTAGGGCCTGATACAGCGATAGAGATGTCAGCAAAATCGTAAGCAACTTTATAATCACCGTCCATCATCGAGTTAACATCAGGGAAAAGCTCAAGAGCTCTTACTACTGCTTTTGTAAAGAAAGACATGTAACCAAGGCCAACACCGTTGTGTTTTGCTTTGAATGCATCTTTGTACTCATTCCTTACGTTGTTTATAGGTGTCATGTTTACCTCGTTGAACGTGGTAAGCATAGCTGTTTCATTTTTAGCCGCAACAAGACGCTCAGCCACTTTCCTGCGAAGCATAGAAAGCTTAGTACGCTCAGAACTACGGTTACCACCTGTAGGAGTACCCATAGACGGTACTGCATTTACAGCATCGTCTTTAGTTATCCTTCCGCCTTTGCCTGTACCGGCAACGTCAGAAGTAGCAATATTTTTCTCGTCAAGTATTTTCTTAGCAGCCGGAGATGGTGTTCCTGCAGCATAGCTTGCAGGGGCAGCCGGAGCCGGAGCCGCTTTAGGTTCTTCTTTTTTCTCTTCAGCTTTAGGAGCTTCAGGAGCTTTTTCTGCTGCAGGGGCAGCTGCACCTTCAGGTTTAGCACCGTCAGTATCGATAAGGCAAACAACCTGCCCTACTTTTACTGCGTCACCTTCTTCTGCTTTAAGGGTAATGATACCACTAACTTCAGCAGGAAGCTCTAGTGTTGCTTTATCTGAATCAACTTCGGCAATTGCTTGATCTTTTTCTACATAATCTCCGTCTTTTACAAGCCATGTTGCGATCTCAACCTCTGTAATCGACTCCCCCGGTGAAGGGACTTTCATTTCTAAAATCATGTCAGTATAATTTTATTGGTGTTCCTATCTTTTTTGAAATATCAAAAGTACGATAATTAATTAAATAAGTTTTTGTCAAAAACCATGGCAATGGCCGCTGCGTGACGTTTTTTAGAACGTGTGTAGCTACCCGCTGCAGGCGCACTGTATGCTTTAAGGGCTGCAAGCCTTAACTTCACTTCTGTAAAGTTCATAAGCATGAAGCTATAAGCACCCATGTTCCTTGGCTCTTCCTGTGCCCATACATAATCATCGGCATTAGGATATTGAGCGATAATTTCTTTCAGCTGCTCTACCGGTAACGGGAATAACTGCTCTATTCTCACTACAGCAACATCATCACGCTTAAGGTTTTCTCTCTCAGCGATAAGGTCGTAGTAGAATTTACCTGTACAGAATACAAGTGTTTTTACTTTTTTAGCATCTGCTGCTGGATCGTTGATCACTTCCTGGAAGCTTCCGTTTGCAAACTCATCAACGGTAGAAACCACTAATGGGTGACGCAGCAAGCTCTTAGGTGTAAACACGATAAGCGGTTTGCGGAACGTTGTTTTCATCTGCCTTCTCAACAAGTGGAAGAAGTTAGCCGGCGTTGTACAGTCTGCCACATACATGTTGTGGTTTGCACAAAGCTGAAGGTAACGCTCCATACGTGCCGAAGAGTGCTCAGCACCCTGGCCTTCGTAACCGTGAGGCAATAGCATCACAAGTCCGTTCTGGTTGTTCCATTTATCTTCGGCAGCCGAGATGTACTGGTCAAGCATGATCTGTGCACCGTTAGAGAAGTCACCAAACTGCGCTTCCCAGATGGTAAGTGTTTTAGGGCTTGCAAGGGCATAACCGTAGTCAAAGCCTACAACACCATATTCTGAAAGCAGTGAGTTGTAAATATGGAATTTACCTTTCTGGTCTTTCAGGTTATTTAAAAGGATTACCTCCTCTTCAGAATCTTCTACTTTAACTACTGCATGACGGTGAGAGAATGTTCCCCTCTCCACATCCTGTCCTGACATACGCACATCGTATCCTTCAGTAAGCAGTGATCCGTAAGCAAGCAATTCGGCCATGGCCCAATCCAGCTTATCAGTATCAAAGTACATTACTTTCCTGTCGTTGATAAGCTTCTGTATCTTGCTTATGAACTTTTTATCCGACGGAAGTTCTGTTATCACTTTCGCAATATCAGTAAGTATGTCTTTATTGAAAGCCGTGTTTACTTTTTTAAGCATCTCATCAGCATCTGCCTGCGCATAGCCTTCCCACTCGTTCTGCATGAACGGGGTAATGATGGTAAGCTCTTTCTTTCTTGAAGCTTCAAGGTTCTCTTCAAGAACGGCTTTGTATTCTTTTTCAAGACCGGCTACATAATCTCCTGCGATAACACCATCAGCGATAAGCTTCTCGGCATAGATATCTCTTGGGTTTTTATGTTTAGCGATGATCTTATATAGTTTTGGCTGTGTGAAACGAGGCTCATCACCTTCGTTATGGCCATATTTCCTGTATCCTAAAAGGTCGATGAATACATCGCCGCCAAACTGCATCCTGTAGTCAAGAGCAAAAAGCATAGCGTGTACCACAGCTTCAGCATCGTCAGCGTTTACGTGAAGTACCGGCGAAAGTGTAACTTTAGCAATATCGGTACAGTATGTAGACGTACGTGCATCAAGATAGTTGGTCGTGAAACCTACCTGGTTGTTCACCACAACGTGGATGGTTCCGCCTGTCCTGTAACCGTCAAGGCCTGCCATCTGAACGATCTCATATACGATACCCTGACCTGCAACAGCGGCATCACCGTGAAGCGCGATAGGTAGTACTTTAGAGAAATCGTCGGCATAATGCCTGTCTTGTTTAGCCCTTGCGATACCTTCTATAACTGCACCTACAGTTTCAAGGTGCGAAGGGTTTGGCGCAAGGTTAACATTTATCTGTTTGCCATTCCTTGTTTTTTTATCTGCCGTAAGGCCAAGGTGGTATTTTACGTCGCCATCAAAAAGGGCGTCATCGTCATAATCTTTACCGTCAAACTCGCTGAAGATATCCGATGTTGACTTACCAAACACGTTAGCAAGTACATTAAGGCGGCCACGGTGAGCCATACCCATTACGAACTGCTCAACGCCCTGATCTGCTGCCGACTCAATAAGAGCATCAAGCGCAGGGATAAGCGACTCACATCCTTCAAGAGAGAAACGTTTCTGTCCAACATATTTTGTATGAAGGAAGTTCTCGAAAGAAACAGCCTCATTAAGTTTGCCAAGAATGTTCTTCTTCTGATCAGCAGAGAAAGCAGCCTGATTAGCGTTAACCGAAAGCCTGTCCTGAATCCATTTTCTTGTTTCAGGATCACGGATATACATGTACTCAACACCAATGTGCTGACAGTATATTTTTCTTAAGTGGTCAACGATCTGAGCAAGGGTAGCATTTTGAAGCCCAACTTCTTTACCGGCATCAAAAACGGTATTAAGATCGGCATCAGAAAGGCCGAAATTATCAAGCGCTAATGAAGGGGTAAATATCCTCCTATCCCTAACCGGGTTGGTTTTGGTAAACAGGTGGCCGCGCGTACGGTAGCCTTCGATAAGGTTTAGCACCTTAAATTCTTTCTGGATCTTTTCAGGAACACCTGAATAGTCAGAACCCGACTGTGCCGCCGGAGCAGCCTGTGCAGGCGCGCCAGTAGTCTCAAAGTCAGAACCATAGTTAGCCGACCCGAAGTCAAACCCCTGGAAAAAACTTCTCCAGCTTGGCTCTACGCTGTCCGGATTCTCTATATATTGATCGTATAAATCTGCGAAAAATGCAGTATGTGCTGCGTTTAAAAAGGAAAACCTGTCCATAATTATGTCTTTATGACCTTAGTTTTTAAAAAATTTTACGCAAAAGTACAATATTTGTAATAATCTTTCAGTGTTTTTTATATATTTATATTCATTAACATCTAAGCTTTACAGTCATGAAATCAGGCATTTTCAGCTTTATAACAAAACCGGCACTGATTATCGGTTTTTTTACATGTTTTACGGCTGTAAATGCACAGCAAAGCGATTTTTGGAGTCATGTTCGTTTTGGGGGAGCCGTTGGCGCATCGTTTGGCAGCGGCTATACCGATGTTACCCTTGCACCCGGAGCGATTTACCAGTTCAACCAGTACATTGGCCTTGGCGTAGGGCTTCAGGGAAGCTATTCTGAACAGAAAAACCTGTACTCCTCATGGATGTATGGCGGCAGCCTGATCGCACTCTTCAATCCAATCCCGGAAATACAATTATCGGCAGAGCTTGAAGAGCTAAGGGTAAACCTTGATGTAGAAAAAGACCCCTACGGATACTACGACGCCTACAGCAGGGATTTCTGGAACACGGGACTGTTTTTAGGAGCAGGCTACAACACCGGAAATGTAACCGTGGGCATCCGTTACAATGTATTGTTCAGTGAAGATGATTATGTATATAGCGAAGCCTGGATACCATTTGTAAGGGTTTATTTTTAATCTGTTAATCATAACATTTTCACAACAATGCGACATATTTTAATATGATTTAAATAGTTTTATTTGCACCCGAAAATCCACCGGTTAACTAAAACTAAACAGATCATGATAATATTTGGAACTGCAGGCAGAGAAATTGCAAAAGGCAAAATAAGAGCAGCCTGTGCTAACTGCAAAGAGCCTAACAACATCAACATGTTTATAGTGCAGCGCTATGCACATGTATACGGAATTCCGTTTTTCCCTACCGAAAAAAAAGCCGTGACAGAATGCATCAGCTGCAACCATGTGCTTGAAAAAAAGCAATTCCCCGAAAGCTACATATATAATTACCTGGATATGAAATCTACCGCCAAAGCTCCTATATGGATGTTTACGGGCTTAAGTATTTTTGCCATTATTATATTTGTGGGTATTATCGCAGGTATCAGAAACGACAATGAAAATGCAGAACTTGTGCTCTCACCCAAAAAAGGTGATATTTATGAGATAAAACTATCCTACAAACAGTATACGCTTTATAAAGTGGATAAAGTAGAGGGCAATGCAGTATACTTTTTTGAAAATGAATACATATCCGATAAAACTGAAGGATTGAAAGACCTTTTACAAAAGCCATTCTATACCGAAAGCGTACCCATCATGAGAACCGACCTTAAAGCCATGCTCGAAAAAGGCGACATCATGGATATAGAAAGATAGAATAGTTTTGTCATTTCGAGCGAAATGAAATGTAGTCGACAAATCTCAAAACACATTGTTTATAGTACTATCAAGATTTCTCCATTACGCTGCGCTTCAGTCGAAATGACACACAACAATATGAAATAGGTTGCTAATACCTATTCCTGAACCACACCTTTTGCCATTCCCTTTTCAGCACTAAAAAAGCTACCTGCTCAGCAAGTTCGGCAATATCGCTGCCGTTTAGGGCTTTGATGTCTTTTTCGGGCACGTCTATAATGTATAGAAGGTTCAGGTACTCGGCAAACTTATGCTGAATAAGGTAATATATCTTATCCTGCACGCCCAGCTTTAGATTAATGGGTGTGATTTCGGTATCAAAATCAACCGATTCATTCGCCAATGTAAAATCTTTATTCAGCTGCTCTACAAGCTTAATGTAAAGCTGCTCTTTTTGTGCTTCAGATAATAGCAGATCGGTATTAAGAGGTGCGGTAAACGTCATCATACATTTCTTTGCATCAGGCTTTCGCCAAAGTTTTTCAGGAGTGCTTTTTTATCTTCGGGTATGTCGAGCTTTTCTAAAGTTGCAAAAGCTTTATAGGTATAGTCTTCAATAGCCTGTTTTGTAGTGACATCAGCACCGGTATGCCTGAAGATATTTTTTACAGCCACGATCTTGTCGCTGTTATCTTCCGGCTGCACCGAGAACCATTGCAGCAAATTTTGCTTCTCGAATTCATTAGCTTGTGCCAACGCTTTAAGATAAAGATACGTCTTTTTATTTTCGATAATATCGCCCCCTATCTGCTTGCCAAACGTAGCCGGATCGCCAAAAGCATCAAGGTAATCGTCCTGAAGCTGGAAGGCTATCCCAAGGTTAAGCCCAAAGTCATATATAAGGTCACAATTCTCTTCAGATGTTTTTGCAACAATACCTCCCATTTTCATGGCCGCCGCCACAAGCACCGCTGTTTTGTACTCTATCATTTTCAGGTATTCAGGCTCAGTAACGTCGTTGCGCATCTCAAAATCGACATCCCATTGCTGCCCTTCGCAAACCTCAAGCGCCGTTTTGCTGAACAGTTTTGCCAGCGAACGGAAAACAACCGGCTCATACTCTTCAAAATACTGGTAGGCCAATATCAGCATTGCATCTCCCGAAAGGATACCTGTATTAAGATTCCATTTCTCGTGTACCGTCTGATTACCTCTTCGCAGCGGAGCATCATCCATGATATCGTCATGCACCAGCGAAAAATTATGGAACATCTCTACCGCTATTGCTGCCGGAAGCGCCTCACGGCAGTCGGCACCAAAAATATCGGCCGCCATAAGCGTCAGTACCGGACGCATGCGCTTACCGCCAAGTGACAGTATATAGTGTATGGGACGATAAAGGTTTACGGGTTCTTTTTCCAGGGAGGCTGTTGCAAAATAATCAGAAACGATCTGCTGGTAGTGCACAATGGGAAGCATGAAATATATTTTTTTGCTAAAGTACCCCTTTTTCTTTTTCCTGTCAAAAGTTTCTCATAAGAGTTAAGCATAAGGCTACACCACAGAGATACGCCAAGAAGACACCAAGTGCCACAAAGACAAAAAAACCATTAAGCCCTCTGAGAATTCTGCAAAGGCAGAAAAAAGCTCAGTGCACTGCCTGAATAAAAACTTCGTGTGTATTTGTGTTTCTTCGCGAAACTCTGCGGTATAACTGAAAAACTCATTCTTAAGCAAATTTCACACATAAGCGTGATTCTTAAAATTATCAAAAACTTTGGAAACTTTTTTGGTTTCCAAAGTTTCCTTCACTACTTTTGCACCGCAATTTGAAATTGATGAAAGAGACTATCTTACAGAAAGCCAACGATATGTACATGGCTCATGGTTACAAAAGCGTAACCATGGATGACATTGCAGCTGAGCTTGGCATCTCTAAAAAAACCATTTATCAGCACTATGCCAACAAAAACGAACTGGTAGAAGCCAGCACGTTTTATCTTTTTGAACAAATATCTGACGGGGTAGACAAAATTTGCGAACTCGAAAAGAACGCTATCGAAGAAATATTTACTATCAGAACTTTTTTAAGCAGGAAACTCAATAACGAATCAACTTCCCCATTCTATCAGCTTCAGAAATTCTTCCCCCACACTTTCTCCACATTACACTCTAAACAATTTGAAAAAATGCACGGCTGCATGCTTCAAAACATACAAAAAGGTATTGAAAGCGGTCTTTACAGACCGGATATTAATGTAGATTTTATTTCTCGTATCTATTTTACAGGCCTTACAGGAATTAAGAATACAGAGATTTTCCCGTCGGAAACTTTTGAAGTTAACGCCCTGACTAAACAATATCTGGAATATCACCTGAGAGCAATTACAACTCCAAAAGGACTGGAAACGCTTATGATAGCACTTGAAAAATATTAACAAAATATTAACATTTGTCAAACCGAAAAAGGTATTAATTTTGCCTTGACAAAAATGTCAAACAAAAAAGTTAAACAAATATGTCAGCTAAATTAACAGATCAGGATACTGAAAAACTGATTAAAGATACAGCCAAGAAATTATTCTTTGGCGAAGGCCGCTTTAATGCGACCACACAGGAGATTGCAGATGCCGCAGGAGTGAACCGTACGCTGATAAACTATTATTTCAGATCAAGAGATAAACTGTTTGAGACTGTATTCGAAGACGCTCAAAAGCAGGAGCAGGAACTTACAGAGCAAATTGTTTTTTCAGACCTTCCGCTAAGAGAAAAAATAAGCCGCCATCTTGACAGCTGTTTTGAACAGGCAAAACAATACCCTTACCTTGAGATTTACATGGTAACCCAAATGAATCAAGGCTGCGTGTATAAAGACAGGGAAAAAATGGGCACGCTGTTAGACAAATTCTACCTGGAAATAGCGCTTGAGATGGATAAAGGAAATATCGAAAAAATGAGGCCGGAGCACTTTGCACTGAATTTTATCTCTCTTATGTCATTTCCTATATCTATGAGACCCCTGCTTCAGGAAACCATGGGTATGACAAAAGAATATTACGACACCATCCTTGAAGAACGCAAGGAAATTGTACTGAACACACTTTTTAAACAATAATCATCATCAATAAACACAGTTAACCATGAAAATCATAATTGATTTTAAAAGCTTTACTGCAAGAGGACTTGCAATGCTTATGGTGGTTTTGGCCGTTACCGGAGCACAGGCACAGACAGTGCCGGCTAAGGAACTTACGCTGAAGGACGCCATAAATTATGCGTTGGAGAACAAGGCCGAAGCACGAAAAGCAAAATTAGCGGTAGAGAACAGCGAGTACCAGATACAGGAGGTACGATCAAGAGCACTACCAAATATCTCGGCTAATGGAAACCTAACGTATAACCCCATTATTCAGCAAAACGCTGTAGACTTTGGACAAGGTACCCAGCTATTGGCTTTCGGACAGAAATGGAGCTCTGTAGCAGGTGTTTCTCTTACCCAAAACATCTTTGACCAGGCAGTTTTTACTGGTCTAAGGGCAGCCAGGACTACCCGTGAATTCTATAAAGTAAATGCGGAATTAACCGACGAGCAGGTTATAGAAAGGGTGGCCAACAACTATTATAACGTATATGTACAGCGTATACAGCTTACCGTGGTTGACAGCAATTATGTTAACACTGCCAAGATCAGGGACATCATCAAAGGGCAATATGATAACGGACTTGCCAAAAGAATAGACCTTGACAGGATTAACGTAACGGTATCTAACATAGATGCGGAGCGCATGCAACTGAAAAGTAATCTTGAGCAGCAGGAAAACGCGCTTAAGTTCTTTATAGGCATGCCTATAGAAACTCCAATCGTACTGCCGGATTCACAATTTGGCGTAACACCTCAGGCCTTTAACGATACTCCTGACACTAAGCTTCTTCCGCAATATAGATTGGTAGAAAAGCAAAAAGAGCTATTGGAGTTCAATAAAAAAGCGATCGTAGCTGAGTATTACCCAACGCTATCGCTTACAGCGGGGTATAATTACCTTGGACAGGGTCCTAAGATGCCATGGTTCCAGCCTTCATCTGCAGGCGTTTACTGGACAGACTTTTCAGCCATTGCCCTGAACCTTAATGTACCCATCTTTTCAGGTTTTGGAACACGTGCCCGTGTAAGACAGGCCGATGTTGACATCCGCGAAGCAGAAGAAGACCTTAAAGACACCAAGCTTTCGCTTGACCTTGCTTACTCTAATGCCAGGTCGCAGATACAGGTGAGCCTTACCAATATAAACAACCAGAGAGAAAATGTTAAGCTGGCACAGGAAGTACTGGATGATATCCAGAACAATTACCAGAATGGCCTTGCCACACTAACCGACCTGCTTGATGCAGAAACCGGATACATTACCTCTCAACGTAACTTTACAAATTCGCTTTTAAACTATAAGCTGGCAGAAGTGCAGCTAATTAAAGCAAAAGGAGAATTAAGAACCTTAACAAACTAATCCCATGAAAAAAATACTATATATATTAGCAGGTGTTGGTGTAATTGCTCTTGGAGCTTATATACTAAACAAGAATAAAGAAAAGAATGATTCGGAAACGGCTGTAGTGTCTCAAAAGAACAACTCAGTAGCCGTTAAGGCAGCAACCGTAAAAAATGACAAGCCTAACACCGATTATATTGCTAACGGTACCTTTGAAGCATCTCAGCAGCTTGAATTCCCGGCAGAAAACAACGGCCGTGTAATTAAGGTATTGGTAGACGAAGGTGATGCCGTGCGTGTAGGACAGGTGCTTGCCGTAATTAAAGGTGACCAGCTTTCCATCGAACTTCAAAATACCCAGACAGCATACCAAACGGCCGTTGCCGACAACCAGCGTTATGAAAACGCCTTCAAAAGCGGTGGTGTAACAAAACAACAGCTGGACCAGGCCAAACTTAGCCTTGCCAATGCTAAAGCACGCTACGACCAGGCAAAAGTAAACTTTGGTGATGCTTCTATTAAATCGAGCATAAACGGTATTGTAAACAAGCGTAACATTGAGCCGGGATCGGTGGTATCTCCCGGTACTGTATTATTCGAGCTTGTAAATGTATCTACACTTAAATTAAGGGTAACAGTAACAGAGCAGCAGGTAGCGACCCTGAAATTAGGTTCAGAGGTTCCTGTTAGCGTGAGTGTTTATCCTGACAAACAGTTTAAAGGAAAAATTACTTTCATAGCTCCTAAAGCAGATCAGACTTTAAACTTCCCGGTTGATATCGAGATTAGCAACAATACTAACAACCAGATCAAAGCAGGTATGTATGGTTCGGCCAAATTTGGCAACAGCGGTGCTGCAAACCAGCCATCGGTGCTTACAGTACCAAGGATAGCTTTTGTAGGCGGTGTAGGAAACAGTCAGGTATTTGTGGTTAAAGACAGCGTTGCCAAATTTGTAAAAGTAACTCCGGGGCGCATCTTTGGTGAAGAAGTAGAAATACTTGGCGGCCTTAAAGAAGGTGATGTTGTTGTAACAAGCGGCCAGATCAACCTACAGGATGGTACTAAAGTGAGTGTTATAAAATAACCTCAGCCTCTCCTGTATGGGAGATGTAAACCAATTAAAGACATAAAATGAAATTAGCAGAAATATCCATAAAACGTCCAACGCTTATTATAGTGTTGTTCATCATACTTACGTTAGGAGGCCTCTTTAGCTACAGCAACCTGAGCTACGAGCTTATCCCTAAATTTGAAATGAATGTGGTAACGATCTCTACTGTATATCCCGGTGCTTCGCCAGGTGAGGTAGAAAATACAGTTACCAAAAAAATTGAAGACGCGGTATCGTCACTGGAGCTTGTAAAAAAGGTAGAGTCTAAATCATACGAAAGCTTATCGCTTGTAATGGTTACGCTTGAATCTGAAGCTGATGCCGATTATTCCCTGAATGACGCCCAGCGTAAGATCAACGCTATTGAGAAAGACCTTCCGGAGGATGCCGATCCTCCTGCACTTGTAAAGTTCTCCCTGAGCGACCTTCCTATCATTACCATGGGAGCGACTTCAAAAATGGACGAAGTTGAGTTCTATGACCTTCTTGATAAAAAGATCGAACCTATCCTTGCCCGTGTTCCGGGTGTGGCCCAGGTAACCCTTGTAGGTGGACAGGAACGTGAGATCCAGGTAAACCTTAACGAAGAGAAACTGAAAGGCTATGGCCTTAGCATTCCTCAGGT
This sequence comes from Flavobacterium hauense, assembly GCF_054457175.1. NCBI lineage: Bacteria > Pseudomonadati > Bacteroidota > Flavobacteriia > Flavobacteriales > Flavobacteriaceae > Flavobacterium > Flavobacterium hauense. The sequence continues at coordinate 39,978 of NZ_JBTKVX010000002.1, read as the reverse complement.
ACAGCAGGCTGTACTGGGCAGTAACCTTGATTTCCCAACAGGTAGCGTTAAGACACGCGAAAGCTCTATGCTTGTGCGTCTTGCGGGTAAATACCGTACGATAGAAGAAATGCGTAACCTTGTAGTATCGTCTAAAAACGGCATACAGGTGCGCCTTGGCCAGATCGCCGATGTACAGGACAGCCAGAAAGAAGCCGATAAGATTGCCCGTGTAGACCAGGGAAGCGCTATTGCTATCCAGATCACTAAACAAACCGAGGCTAATGCCGTACAGGTGAGTGAAGACGTGCACGCTGCAATCGCTAAAATTGAAAAAGATTATGCTAAACAAGGACTGAAACTGGTAATTGCCAACGATACGTCTGAATTTACGCTTGTAGCTGCTGATGCAGTAATACACGATTTATTTATCGCGGTATTCCTTGTGGCATTTGTAATGTTGTTTTTCCTTCACAGTATAAGGAATGCGCTTATCGTAATGGTATCTATCCCTGCATCGCTTATTGCTACGTTTATTGGTATTTACCTGATGGGCTATACCCTTAACCTGATGAGCTTACTTGGACTGTCGCTTGTGGTAGGTATCCTCGTGGATGACGCCATTGTTGTACTTGAGAACATTTACCGACACATGGAGATGGGCAAAAGCAGGATACGTGCTGCTTATGACGGTACTGCCGAAATTGGGTTTACCGTAATGGCGATTACCCTTGTAATTGTGGTGGTATTCCTTCCTATTGCAATGAGTACAGGACTAGTATCTAACATCATTACACAGTTTTGTGTTACCGTAGTTATCGCTACATTGTTATCGCTATTATCATCATTTACGCTTATCCCGTGGTTATCATCACGATTTGGTAAGCTGGAGCATATTACAGGCAAAAACATTTTTGGCCGTATCATCCTTGGTTTTGAAAAAGGCCTTGACCGTTTCACGCACTGGGTAACAGGTATCCTTACCTGGTCACTTAAAAGCAGATGGACAAAACTTGCCAGCCTTGGTGTTGCAGTAGGTTTATTCTTCGGATCATTATTCATTGCAGGTACATTTGTAGGTGGTGAGTTCTTTGCCAAGCTTGACAGGGGCCAGTTCATCGTACAGATGGAATTGCCAAAAGATGCATCGCTGGAACAAACGAACTTCATGACACAAAAGGCAGAAGAGTTTCTTGCCAGCAGGCCCGAAGTAAAAAGCATCATTACTACAGTAGGACAAACCAGTGAAGGTTTTGCAGGCGTACAGGCTACTGCTTACAAATCTGAGATCACGGTTACCCTTGTAGATGCAGAACACCGTACGGATAACTCATTTGTATATGCTGCAAAAACCAAACGCGAACTTGAAAAAGTATTGGTAGGCGCAAAAATTAAAACCGTTCCGGTAAGTATCATGGGTGGTGCTGACGATGCCCCTATTGCCCTTACCGTAACAGGAAGCGACCTTGAGAGCGCTATGGAATGGGCAAACAAAGCTGCTGCCGAACTTGCTAAAATTCCGGGAGCAACAGAGATAAAACTAACATCAGAGTCGGGTTCTCCTGAGGTTAACGTTCAGGTAGACCGCGATAAGATGGCGTCGCTTGGCTTAGACCTGTCAACTGTGGGTATGACAATGCAGACAGCCTTTAACGGTAATACCGATGGTAAGTTCCGTGCCGGACAGTATGAGTATGACATCAACATCCGTTTTGGTGAAGAGAACCGTATGGATATAAACGATGTGCGTAACCTTACCTTTATGAACAATGCAGGACAGGAAGTTAAGCTTTCTCAGTTTGCAGCAGTTACTGAAGGTTCAGGACCATCGTTATTAGAAAGACGTGATAAGAGTGCTGCCGTTACTATTCAGGGACAATCTGTAGGTCGTCCTGTAGGTGCTGTAATTGCCGACTGGCAGGCCGTATTCGAAAAAATAGAACGCCCGGCAGGTGTAGACTATGTATGGGGTGGTGATATGGAGATGCAGGGAGAAGGTTTCGGTACGCTTGGTATCGCATTGCTTGCAGCTATTGTATTGGTTTACCTTGTAATGGTTGCCCTTTATAACAGTTTCGTATATCCGTTTGTGGTACTGTTCTCGGTTCCGTTATCGTTCATCGGTGCGTTACTTGCCCTGGCACTGACCAACAACTCACTGAATATATTCACGATCCTTGGTATCATCATGCTTATTGGTCTTGTATGTAAGAATGCGATATTACTTGTAGACTTTACCAACCACCGTAAAGAGGCGGGTGAAACTACATTCAACGCATTGGTACAGGCCAACCACGCACGTCTTCGTCCTATCCTTATGACAACCATTGCGATGGTTATAGGTATGATTCCTATTGCATTGGCAAAAGGTGGTGCGGCAGAGATGAACAACGGTCTTGCATGGGTAATCATAGGTGGACTTGTGAGTTCACTATTCCTTACTCTTGTAATTGTACCTGTAGTATATTCAATATTCGACAGTATCATCCGCAGGGTATCTAAAGGTGAACCTATAGATTATGAAAAAGAAATGGTTGCCGACTATGAGCACAAAGAACTGAGCGAAGACGGCTTTACCACAAAACATTAAAAATTTTATTTACAATTCCTGAAGAAAAGGCTCTGTGTTAACGCACAGGGCTTTTTTTATTTTAAAAAATCTAAAGTCCATATCAATTATAAAAAAACGTACTTTCCCATCAGCAATTAGCAGATATGAAAAAGCAGATCATTATTGTTGTTACCCTTGTATTCATTGCACTATTTAGCCTTCAGGGATGCTCAGGAAAGCAGCAGTTCGTTAAAAATATAAAACTTACTCATGCCGATTCGATAAAAATAAAGGCCGATTCGCTGTTACGCATTTCAAAGCCAATTATGGGGTATCGTTTTAAAATCACAGGCGATTTTGACGGCGACCATAAAACGGACATACTGCAAGAACGTTACACCGACTCTTTATACAAAAATGAAGCGGCCAAATATTACACAAGTAATGATACCCTGTTTGAGTACACTGATGTTTCGTTCCTGAACTTTTATTTCAATAACCGGTCTTTTCTTGAGTGGAAGGAAAAGAAACTAAAACTTCCGGGTGGGCATCTTGGTTTTCATTACATTGAAAACTGTGGAGATATAAATGACGACGGTAAGGACGAAATTATAGTGGTGCAACAATGGGATGATTTTTCCAATATGAATACTGCATACGTTTACACTTTTACTAATGATGAATGGGAAGAAATATATACCATCCCGGTATGGGAATGGCAATTTCCGCCAACGCCTTCCGGCAGTATGATGCCCGGAATGTTCGGGAATTTTGAGTATGGAGTTACAGAAGATGAAAATGATAATGCAGCACTGGAAGAACAATTAAAAGCTTACAAGTTCATGAATTATTATCCGGACAGATCGGTTGAGTATACTGGCCGAAATGCAATGGGTATTTATGATGACGATGCCGCACTACAGGAACTGGAAAAGATTGGCGACAGAAACTATATAAAAAAACACTTTAAAAGTGCAGTGCTTAGCGACTCGCTGTACTTTAGCCCTGTTAAAAATCCTTCTGTTTACTATCAGGCATCCAAAGGCGCTACATTACAGGACACTACCTCTATTCTTTTACCGTTAGACGACAGTGCCAGTAGTGTAACCACCCGTATTTTTATACATCATCCGCAGTCTCCTTTTAAAGCAAAATTAAAATAGTGCCTTTCTATAGTATTACTAATTTACATGAATTAAAATCCTGCATACTACCCCCCCACAACTGCCTGAACGCTTTTTTTACAATTTTATCTGAAATTGTTAGAAAATTACTACCATCAAAAAGGTCATTTACCTGAATTAAATCGTGTAAATAAGACTAAAAACTTCATTATCTTAAAAAATAATCAAAAAATAATGGGTATGTCTTATTTTTAACGCCCTAATTATCTTTATTTAGAATAATTAAAAATAATATTGTGTAATTGATCATTGGCTATTACTTTTGCAGCACCAAAACAAAATAACCATCATAATATGAACACAATTACATTCAAAAGAGTTTTATCATGCCTAATGCTCTTTGTGTCTATCGCTATGGTAGCACAGGAACGTGGTAAAATAAACGGTACTGTTACTTTAAGCGGTAACACTCCGGCCGAGAATATCTCTGTAGCTCTTAAGGGAACAGTATATTCAGCAGTAACTGGCCAGTCAGGCCAGTATGAGATTAAAAATGTTAAGCCGGGCACCTATACGCTACGTGTTTCTGCAGTAGGTATTACCTCTATGGAAAACACTGTTACCGTTGCTGCCGGAGAAACAGTAACAAAAGATTTTGCCCTTGCCGAAAGCCAGCAACAGCTTGACGAAGTGGTAATAGACGGAAACAGCAATAAATTTTCGCGCAAGCAAAGCGACATCGTTGCTAAAATGCCGCTGAAAGACATTGAGAATCCGCAGGTTTACAACACTATTACATCTGAGGTATTAAAACAGCAGGTGGTTACCAACTTTGACGACGCACTTAAAAATGCACCGGGCTTAGACAAACTATGGGAATCTACAGGACGTGGTACTGATGGTGCAGGTTATTTCTCTTTGAGAGGATTTGCCGTTCAGCCAACAATGATCAACGGTGTACCGGGACTTACTAACGGCAGCCCTGACCCTGCTAACATTGAAAGGATTGATGTTATCAAAGGCCCATCTGGAACACTATTCGGAAGCAGTGTTATCTCTTACGGTGGTCTTATTAACGTAACTACAAAAAGGCCTTATGACACTTTTGGAGGAAATGTATCATACACAGGTGGCAGCTATGGACTTAACAGGACTACGCTAGACATCAACACTCCGTTAAACAAAGAGAATGGTGTTAACCTTAGGCTTAATGCAGCTTACCATACCGAAGGCAGCTTCCAGGATGCAGGATTCAGAGAATCTTTCTTCGTTGCCCCTTCCCTAACTTACAAAGCATCTGACAGATTATCATTCTTAGTGAATGCTGAATTCTATAACGGAAAAAGCACTAACCCTACCATGCTTTTCCTTGACAGAGGCAACCCGCTTCTTGTACATAACATGGACGAGCTTAAGTATGACAACCGTCGCTCTTATACAAGCAACGACCTTTACATGGAGACCCCAACCTTTAACTTTCAGGGTGTAGCGTCATATAAAATTAACGACAACTGGACTTCTCAGTCTATCCTTTCAAGAACATCGGCTAAATCATCAGGTTATTACTCATACCTGTATGAAGCTACACAATCTACCACTACGCTACCTGACCAAACAGTTATAAAAAACTTTGCAGGGCTTGAGAGCGGAATCGTGCTTGCACGTTACCTTAACAAACAGAACTCTGAGACTTACGGAACTGACATACAGCAGAACTTCATAGGTGAATTTAATCTGGGAACTATCAAGAACAAATTTGTTGGTGGTTTGGATTACTTCACGAGGACTATTGTTGACAACGGAAGCGGCTACGGCATGAACGGATTGGTATACATAGGAGATGCAAGCCTTCAAAATGTAAACGAGTCAGTATTTAAAATTACAAACCCTGATTTTTATATTACTGACGGTGACAGCGGTATCCTTACGCAAGCTGCAACTGATGCAGTTCTTGCAGGAGCAGATGTATCGCCAACAAGAGCAAAACAGGAAATATTCAGTGCTTATGCATCAGATGTTGCCTACCTTACATCAAGCCTTTCTGTTATGGCCAGCCTTAGGATTGACCACTTTAAGAACGACAATGGAAACCAGACAACGCTTTCACCTAAATTTGGTGCAGTTTACCAGATATTACCGGAGCAGCTTTCAGTTTTCGCTAACTACATGAATGGTTTTGTGAATACAGATCCTACAACAAACTTCTCAGCATCTGCCGCTCCAAAAGCTGTTACATTTGACCCTGAGCATGCCAACCAGTTTGAGTTTGGTACTAAGGTCAATCTTTTCAACGATAAGCTTACAGGATCAGTTAGCTATTACAACACTGAAGTGAGTAATATGGTTTACACGCTATATGGACCAACAGCCGATAATCCTGATAACATCCAGACAAGCGTTCAAGGTGGTGAGCAAAGAAACAAAGGTGTAGAGGTAAGCCTTACAGCTAACCCGATAGAGGGACTTAACATACTTGCAGGTTATAGCTATAACGAGTCAAAATTAACAGCAGGAGATCCTGATTTCGTAGGCAGAAGGCCCGAAAGTGCAGGACCACAGATTATGGCTAACCTTTGGGCAAGCTATAGGTTTAACCAGGGCATTCTAAACGGTTTTGGTTTAGGCTTTGGTGGAAACACTGCAGGAAAAAACAAAATTTTCAGCAGGAATCTTGGAGGTACATTTGTACTACCTGAATATACAGTGCTTAACGCATCGGTTTTCTACAACATAGATGCATTTGCAATAACACTGAAAGTAGACAACCTTACCAACGAGGAGTACTACAAAGGATGGTCGACCATCAACCCGCAAAAACCAAGAGTATTTGCAGCCAACTTAACATACAATTTCTAAAATCACATAAAAGCATCTTCCTTCGGGAAGATGCTTTACTTTTGTACCATGAAAAAATCTATTCTATTATTACTGTTCCTTTTTGTAACGGCAAACAGCTTTGCACACTTCATGTGGGTTGAAACAAGCCCTACAGGCAAGATCAACAAAAAACAGGAAGTCAGGGTTTACTTTGGAGAATACACTTATGGAGAAGTGGAAAATGCCGGTGAAGAAGCGTTTAATAAAGTAAAGGCTTTTGAGGTTTGGATAATAAGCCCAACAGGCGAAAAGACCAAACTGGAGATAACTCCTGCCATCAGGTTTTATGCAGGTTCTTTTGAGCCAAAAACCAATGGGACTTATACCGTTGTACTAAACAACAATAACATTGACGTTATAGATTATACACAATACAACTTTGGCATCTTTAAAACGCACTACCATGCTACCACCAAGGTAGAAGTAGGCGGAACCGCAACCGAAACAGCCGCCGTTAATCCTGACGGGCTTACAATAGTAGATATTACCAAAAAAGTACATGCCGAGAACGGCAAGGCTACTTTCAAAGTATTGTACAAAGCCCAGCCAATAAAAGATCAGGAAGTAACGGTATTTATAACCGACCAGTGGTCTAAAAAAGTACTTACCGACAAAGACGGCATCATTACCTTTAGCCTGCCATGGGGTGTAAAATACATCATGGAAGCCACTAAAAAAGAAGAGGTTCCCGGCAAGTTTAATGGTAAAGAGTACCAGTTCATCTGGCATTGTGCAACCTATTGCATTCCGGCAGTTAAAAACTAATAAAGCCGATGGCAAAGACAAATACCAAAAAGAAAAAGACTTTTAAGCAGTGGGTAGGTAAAGCGCATTTATGGCTTGGACTTGCTTCCGGGCTTGTTGTGCTGTTCCTGTCAATAACAGGCTGTATTTTTGTTTTCAGCCAGGAAATAAGCGACTGGCAGCGTGAAGATGCGCTTTATGTACCCGAGGTAAAGTCAACCCGTTTACCGGTAAGCGCTGTTTGGAATGAAACGTATAAGGCAATTGGCGATACAATCACGTTTAACGACATGCACGTTTACAAAGACCCGAAAAGGTCGGTTGAGTTTCATTGCTATAAAGCCGCAGAGAATGCTGAAGATCGTTTTTGGTATTTTGACTCCATAGACTATTACTACAATGTATATGTAGACCCATATACAGGAAAGATACTGGCAATTTATGATCAGGAGAAAGACTTTTTCAATATCGTGAAAATGCTTCACTGGAGCCTGCTTATCAATCACCCCATAGGCCAGCAGATCATTGGATGGTCAACGTTCATCTTTGTGATCATGCTTATCACGGGCATCATCTTATGGTGGCCAAAGAACAAAGCGGCACGCAAGCAGCGCTTTTGGTTCCAGTGGAAAGACACTACCAAATGGAGAAGGAAAAACTACGACCTGCATAACATATTTGGCTTTTACATTGCTTCAGTAGCCATCATCATTGCTTTTACCGGAATGGTTTGGGCATTTACCTGGTTCCAGGCCATAGTATATGTAGCAGGATCACAAAGCATAACCCCTCCCGAGCAGGTAGTTAAAACATCTACCATCAGCGATGGTAACAGGGATGCAGCGCTTGACAAAGCCTATGAGATCACTAAAGCTAAATATAAGGATGCCGATGCCCTTAGCCTTGGCAAACCGGCCGATACTGCAAAGACAGCCGTTATCGATGCCTATGTACAGCAATATCCCGGAAAATATTATGTGTACCATCAGCTGCAGTTTGACCAGTACACAGGCAAACTACTTTATACAAAGAACCATAGCGAAAGGAACTTTGGCGAAAAACTGATTACGGCAAACTACGACATTCATGTGGGTGCCATCCTGGGCATACCGGGCAAGATCATTGCTTTTATAGCGAGTTTTGTATGTATGCTTTTGCCTATATCGGGCTTCCTGATATGGCACGGGCGCACCTTCAAGAAAAAGAACAAGGCATAATTACCCTCTGAATACATAGCATTAAAAAAGGCTGTAAGATAGTATCTTACAGCCTTTTCCAAATAAACAGGTTACTGCTTATTTAACTACCACAGCTTCTTTAGACCACTTTTTAACTTCAGCAATCCTGCTGTTGTTGTAATCTACTTCATTAAGAACCGCTCCGGTCCAGAAAAACCATTTTCCAGTTTTCATACCGTTTGCATATTCTCCAATAGATTGTTTAGTACCATCTTCATTATAAGAGGCCCAGTTTCCGTGAAGTTTTCCGTCTTTGTAAGTGCCTTCTTGTTTGATATTACCATTTTCGTAATAATAAACAGCCTTTACTATATTGTTCTCTACAGAGTATTCGTGATCTTTGTTTTGGGCAGATAACACACCTGCTGATAGCAGTAATCCGGCAAATAATATCTTTTTCATATCAGTTCTTGTGTTTTAGGGTTATTGATAAATCATTATCTCTATTACAAATCTATTAAATATAATTTACATAAAAGACACATTTACATAACAATTTGGTAACACAACTGAAAACTTAACATTGGAAAAACAAAAAAACATCGAAAACATCTTATTTTATTAGCTTTAGCACAGATACCTAAAAACTAGAGTTTTATAAAAAATCAAGATTTTTTCATTGATCAAAAGACTTTTTTCTGTTAAAAACAAAAAAACCATCTGCCATAGCAGATGGTTTGGTAACATTTAGTTAACGTTAAAGATACATTAAGTTAACTTTTGTCTACTATTTATCTTATTTAAGCAGTGTGTCAAGCTGTGCCTGAAGTGCCGGGTCTGATGGCCTTTTTGCATCAGCATCAATTACTTTACCATCAGGGCCTATCAGTATAAATCTCGGTATCGAGTTAATTCCGTAAGCCTGAATAAAATCAGAACTCCAGTCCTTATCCGCAAAAAGCTGTATTCCTCCAAGTGATTTGTCCGTAACCATCTTTTGCCATTTATCATGGTCTTTTGCCTTATCAACAGAAACACTTACGAACTCGATCTTTTTACCGTGGTATTTTTTTTCTATGGTTTGAAGGAAAGGTATTTCCTGACGGCAAGGCCCGCACCATGTTGCCCATACATCTATGTACACATACTTTCCTTTAAGTTCACTCAGGCTGGTAGTCCCTCCCTTAAAATTCTCATACGTAAACAGTGGCGATGGCTGCCCTTTTAGCTTTTGTGCCTTGGCTGCCTGTTCTGCCATCATCATAAGGTTCTCGCGATCGCCTTCCAGTTCCTTTATCATGTTGGAGCTAAAAACAGCATCAAGCGCAGGGTCTTTAAGGCTTTGCTCCGATTTAGCTATGTAATCATCAATCAGTTTCTTTGGGTCTGTTTTATCACTAACGATAATCTTCTCAACCAGTACCTCGTTTGCCAGTGCCGATTTAGCCAGATAGTTATTTTCTTTCTCTCCTTTACCTTTATACACTATGCTTTCATCAAACATCTTGGCATCCATGGTAAGGCTAAGGTCAAATCCATTCTTCAGGAACAATGTAGTAGTCTCGGCACCGTCGAACAACTGATAGAATCCGGTCTCTGCTGCAAAAGCACCTTTAAAATCACCTTTTTTATTGGCTTTCAGTACTTTTTTAAAAGTCCTGTTTTGAATAACCAGCGAGTCGCTGTTTCTATTTTGTATTTGAGCGGCAAACTTAACTTCTGTCTGTGCATAGGTCCCGGTTACAGCTAAAAGTAATAAAAGAGCAATTTTTTTCATTGTATTTAATCGGTATTTATGATGTTACAAAAAAAGCTTCATTGTAAAGTAATGAAGCTTTTTTGTATGGATATTTATTTAAGTAAAGAATCAAGTTGAGCCTGAAGAGCAGGATCAGATGGTCGTTTTGCGTCAGCATCTACAATTTTCCCGTCAGGGCCTATCAGTATGAATCTTGGTATTGAATTGATACCATAAGCGGTAACGAAAGCCGAACTCCAGTCTTTATCGGCAAACAGCTGAGTACCTCCAAGAGCCTGGTCGGTTACCATTTTTTTCCATTTTTCATGGTCAGCAGCCTTATCTACAGAGATGCTTACGAACTCAATCTTTTTGCCGTGGTATTTCTCTTCAACCTGCTTAAGGAAAGGAATCTCTTTACGGCAAGGGCCGCACCATGTAGCCCAAACATCTACATATACATATTTGCCTTTAAACGATTCAAGTGAAGTAGTACCACCTTTAGCATTCTCATAGTTAAAAGTAGCCGAAGGCTGACCCTTCATGCCTTCAGATTTAGCCAATTGCTGCTCCATCTGTGCCATTTGCTGGCGTTGGGCACCTATTTGCTGTCCTAAAGTAGTACGGAAGTTTTCATCAAGAGCCGGATCTTTAAGAGCCACGTCCAGTTTCCCCATCATTTCGTTGATAAGCTTGAACTGCCCGGCCTGATCGGTCACCTTTTCAAGCTTTGTACCAAGAATCTGGTTGTCTACAGCCATTTTAGCAAGGAAATTGTTTTCTTTCTCTCCCTTACCTTTATAGTTAAGTGTCTCGTCAAACTTTTTACCGTCAACATTCATGGTAAGGTCAAATCCATTCTTCAGGTAAAGCGACGTTTGCTCTGTACCGTCAGAAAACTGGTAAAAACCTGTTTCGGCAGCAAATGTGTCGCTAAAGTTCCCTTTAGCATCTGCTTTGATCACCTTATTAAGCTTCTGGCTTCTAATAACCAGCGAGTCGCTGTTGCGGTTTTGTATTTTAGCAGTAAACTTTACCTGCTCCGTTTGCGCATATGCCCCTGCAAAAGCAAACAGGAACAGCAATGCTATTTTTTTCATAGTTATTGATTTTATTTTCGTAAAAATAAACTTTATTCCAACACTATAAGAGAAGCTTTTTTAATTTTTTATCTAATGTCCCGGAGTAAGGTTGTTCCATAGTATCCAGAATTGCACCATCCGGTGCTATGATCATTGCTTGCGGCATTGAAAATAATCGATAGTTCAGCATCAATGTCTCGCTCACATTGTCATCTGCGCTGAGACAATCAATCTTATTGTGGTGTACCGTTATCCTTCGGAGTGCCGGGCTATCCCCCGGGTAATTGATGCATAATGCCATAAAAACAAACTTTATATTCTTGCCTTCGTAAAAACCATAGTAATGCCATGCCGAAATTTCCGACACTAGTTCCATGCTGTTATTTATGGTATAAGGAGATATAAAAATTACGCAAAGCAATTTGCCCTGATAATCTTTCAGGCTTTTAGAACCCCCTCTTAAGTTATTGTACTCAAATGACAAAAGAGTATTTGCTGTCTTTTCCAAAATATACACTCTTAGTTTCTGTAAAAATATTCTTTAGCCTTCTTCTATACATCCGTACTTTTACCTGTTTTGCATCTGTTTAAAAAAACGGGCTTATCGCATTGTCCTATGCTTTTTATGCTTAAATTGCTTATACAAAACTTAAATCAGCCGTTATGAGCCGGTCATTACTCTTATTATTGTTATCAGTCAGTTTGTTTATATCATGTGAGCAAACCACAACCACTGCCCATGTAGGCAACAGGTATACGCTTGAGCTGCCGGATCATTTCCACAGGACAGGCGACATTAATAAAGATGCATCGGTGCAATATGAAAATCACGTTAAGAACATATTCGTAATAGGTATCGATGAGACCAAAGATGTTGTTACTGCAGATATTGCCCAAAAAAAGCTTAGCGAAAAATACCCTACTACCTTAGAAGGTTACTCACAGCTTATTGTTGATGGCATGGAAACTTCTATCGCCAAAAAACAACTGCCCCCTTTTGAGGAAACCAAGATAGGCGGACTCAAAGCACGTGTCATTTCGTTTGAAGGCGTATCATCAGGCAATCGTGTTTACTGGAAAATAGCATTCATTGAAGGCACCAACAGATTCTACCAAATCATGGTATGGACCGATGCCGAAAACAGGAGCAGCTACGAAAAAGAAATGGCAGGAATCATCAACTCATTCAAACAGACAGGCGGATAATAAAAAGTTAGTATCATCTTTTTGTACTTTGTAAACATTAGTTGCTAAATTTGCACTTCAAAATTTATCAAGTAATGTATAGAAGCCATAATAATGGAGAGCTTAACGCTTCACATATCAACCAGGAAGTAACATTAGCCGGATGGGTACAAAAATCACGTAACAAGGGTTTCCTTATATGGGTAGACCTTAGGGATCGTTATGGTATCACCCAGCTTATATTTGACGAGGCACGCACCCAAAAAGATGTTTTTGAGAAAGCAGCCACACTGGGCAGGGAATTTGTTATCCAGGTTAAAGGTACCGTTATAGAGCGTGAATCTAAAAATGCTGCTATGGCTACCGGAGATATCGAGATCCTGGTAAATGAGCTTACTATACTTAATACTGCCATCACCCCTCCTTTCACTATTGAAGATGAGACCGACGGTGGTGAAGACATCCGTATGAAATACCGTTACCTGGACATCCGCCGTAACCCGGTTAAGGAAAGCCTTCTTTTCCGCCATAAAGTGGCAATGGAAGTAAGAAACTACCTTTCTAACCAGGGCTTTATCGAGGTGGAAACTCCGGTACTTATAAAATCTACTCCTGAAGGTGCGCGTGACTTTGTTGTACCATCAAGGATGAATCCGGGGCAGTTCTATGCCCTGCCGCAATCGCCACAAACATTCAAACAGCTGCTTATGGTGGGCGGTATGGATAAATATTTCCAGATCGTAAAATGTTTCCGTGACGAAGACCTTCGTGCTGACCGCCAGCCGGAGTTCACGCAGATTGACTGTGAAATGGCTTTCGTAGAGCAGGAAGACATCATTGGCGTATTCGAAGGGCTTGCCAGCCACCTGCTAAAACAGGTTAAAGGCATTGACACCGGAAAATTCCCGAGAATGACCTATGCAGATGCCATGAAAAAATATGGTAACGACAAACCGGATATCCGTTTCGGGATGGAGTTTGGAGAACTTAACGAAGTAGCACAGCATAAAGACTTTGCCGTATTCAACAGCTCTGAGCTTGTGGTAGGTATTGCCGTTCCGGGTGCTGCATCTTATACACGTAAAGAAATAGACGGACTTATCGAGTGGGTAAAACGCCCTCAGGTAGGTGCCAGCGGCATGGTATATGCCAAATATGAGGCTGATGGTTCTATAAAATCATCGGTAGATAAATTCTACGACCAGGAAGACCTTAAAAAATGGGCCGAGATTACAGGCGCACAACCGGGTGACCTTATACTAGTACTTAGCGGCGATGCCCACAAAACACGTACACGCCTTAGTGCGCTGCGTATGGAGCTGGCAACACGCCTTGGATTGAGAAACCCTGAGGTATTCGCGCCATTATGGGTTGTAGACTTCCCACTATTGGAATGGGACGAGGATAGCGAGCGTTTCCACGCGATGCACCACCCGTTCACATCGCCTAAGCCGGAAGATATCGCATTGCTTGAAACTAATCCGGGAGCTGTACGCGCTAATGCTTATGACCTTGTACTTAACGGTAACGAGATAGGCGGAGGTTCGATCAGGATACACGATAAAGCGACTCAGGCATTAATGTTCAAATATCTTGGCTTTACCGAAGAACAGGCAAAAGCACAGTTTGGCTTCCTTATGGATGCATTCCAGTTTGGTGCGCCACCACACGGTGGACTTGCTTTTGGTTTTGACAGGCTTGTTGCGATCCTTGGAGGTCAGGAAACTATCCGTGACTTTATCGCGTTCCCTAAAAATAATTCAGGCCGTGATGTAATGATTGATGCACCATCGACCATAGATGATGCACAGCTTACTGAATTAAGCATTAAATTAAATGTAGCGCAATAAGCGTTCAACATAGGACCATAAAAAAAAGCGGGCATCATCTGATGCCCGCTTTTTTTATTAAACCTTTTCTTATTTTTGCGCCACTTAACCAAAAACATCCGATGAAAAAACTACACCTGCTACTAGTACTCGCCTTACCACTATTATCCTCAGCTCAGGAAGAAATAAAATACGGTATCACCATTGGCCCGACGATGTCAGACATCAGGGGCGACGGTTATGCCTCCGGCTTTAATTACGGATTGGGTTACCTGGTTGGCGCATCGGTAGAAATGCCGCTGAACCAACGATTCTCCTTTTGCACCGGAGTCAATTACGAAAGAAAAAATGCTTCCCACAAAACAAGCTTCAGCTATACCGAAACAATAGTTGGTCCGGATGGGACAGCTGTTGACTACACCATGAAAGGAAACGGTAAGATTACGACCTCTCTCGACTACGTTGTTGTTCCGGTAAACCTGAAATACTATCTTGACATCTGGGAAAACTATTATGTGACAGGAGGCGGATTTATAGGCTATGCTTTTAACGATACTTACAAGATGGAAGGCAATAAGCCCATGGAGGGATATGAACAGGATTATGAAGCATTCGACTATGGCATCAACCTTGGTTTTGGCGCAAAATTTAAGCTGACAAGGACCCAGAATATCAATGTTGAGATCAGGGATAATTTTGGCCTGGCAAACATCACAGCCATTGACTCAGACAAGATTTCTACCAACAGTATTAACCTGTTAGTGAACTGGCAGTTTACCCTGTAATTGGAATAAAATACAGCCCCGCGATTGCGGGGCTTTTTTATGTAACGAAATTCGTATCTTTTCGTCATATACTAAACCAAAACCACATTTATGAAAAAATTTACCCTCCTGCTCCTACTGCTTCCCTTTATGGCATTGGCACAAACCATTACCATAACCGGCACACTTAAAGACGCCACAACCAATGAGCCGGTAGAAATGGCAAGCATCGGTACACTGGAGTCTAACATATCGGTAATCTCAAATGAAACCGGCGATTTCAGGATTACAGTGCCATCTGCTACCAAGAGTATCTACTTTAGTCACCTTAGCTACAAAGCCGCATCACTGGCCCTTAGCGGAAAAGACGAAACCGTTACCTTAAAACTGGAACAGAACCAGATATTACTGGAAGAAACCGTAATTACCAATAAGCCCATAAAAGAAATACTTAAGGAGGCGGTAAGCGCATCTAAAAAACGACTTGAGAAATCTCTGGTACTCAATACCTATTACAGGGAGTTTGCAAAAGTAAACAGCCATTACCTGAAATTTGCCGACGGATTGCTTGACTACAATGTAAAACGCAAGAGCGGCGCCGCCGACCTCTATGTACAGCAAAGCCGTGCAAAGCAACTTGTAGACAACAATACCCAAATCTTTAAAAAGATGAAAAATGGCGACACCGAAAGCAATACCGATATTGTAGGCGCCATGAACATTTATGATGTAAAAGAAGCTGTTGCCGATGCCTCAAACTTTAAGATAGTCAACAAGCTTCTGGATGCGGACAATTACAACTACGAACTTAAGCTAAGGAAGAACAGCGATGGCAAAGACATTGAGATCATTAAAGTGATACCAAAACCCGAAGTACATGAAATACTGTATGAAGGGCAGGTCGTTTATGAAGCGGACACCAAACTTATCCTTGAGATTGATGTGAGGACTGCTGAATCGCATAAACAATATGCCGACCTGATCAATGTATTATTCTTTAAGTTCAAATTACTCAACTTAGGGAAGAAGGTGGTATTTAAAAACACCAATAACAAATACATCCTGTCGTACAGCCAGAACAGGCTGAGTGTTTATGTAACCAACAAAAACAAGTTTGACGACACCTTCGATTTTATGAGCGATGTGGTGACCATAGATTACAAAGAGGGTGAATTTGAGTTTGACAAAAACAAACGCTACAAGAAAAAAGACCTGTTTTCGGCTGGCAATAACTTTACCACAGAGTACTGGAAAACAAGCAATATGTTATTATTGACAGCCGGCGAAGAAAATGTATTAAAATCTTTCGAATAAGGATTTCGTCAAACAAATAGCACAAACATTAACTTAAACATTTGTTTAAATCAATTATTTTAACGTTTTACTTTGTAATGTCATAATAAAGTTTATCTTTGAGGTCATTATTAATTTTTTTATTACAAAAATGCGAACAGGCAAAGTAAAATTTTTTATTGAATCCAAAGGTTATGGATTCATAACTGATGACGAAACAGGAAAAGACATTTTCGTACATGCTTCCGGTCTAAATGCAGAAAACCTGCGTGAAGGCGACAAAGTAAGCTATGTGGAAGAAGAAGGAAAAAAAGGTAGGGTAGCAGCTCAGGTAGCATCGCTCTAAGCTAATATATATCACAAATCACCTTCCAATCATCACCGCCCTCTCCCGAGGGCGGTTTTTGTTGAATATTTCACAGCAGTATGTATTTTTTTAGCTTTTTTTTTAAGAATTTGTTAACAGGCAAAAAATTAAAATATCAATTCCGCACTCCGTGTTAAAATTAAAGCAATTCCATTTTTATTTAGAACCAATAAAAATTAAGCTTTTATTCTTTTTCTATCAAAAAAACGTTGAGTTTGTTCAGCTGTGACGTGTATATTTGTGAATTGTTTTATAAATTAAACACATAATATGCAGACAAATCAGGCGGATTATTTCCCAATTTTAATGCAAACGCTTCTCGCAGTTGGTTTTGTGGCAGGTACAATTTTCGTATCGAGCAAGCTGGGGCCTAAAAGGCATTCGGTAAACAAAGACAAAAACTTTGAGTGCGGTATAGAGTCAGTAGGTAACGCACGTATACCATTCTCGGTAAAATACTTCCTTGTTGCCATCCTGTTCGTACTTTTCGATGTTGAAGTAATATTCATGTATCCATGGGCGGTAAACTTCCGCGATATGGGGGTTGAAGGCTTAATAAAAATGGGAATCTTTATGCTTCTTCTTGTAGTAGGCTTCTTCTACGTGATGAAGAAAAAAGGTTTGGAGTGGGAATAAATGAAGGAGGAAACAGGTATGGCTTCAAAACCATTGCCTGATAATCAAAAATTAAAATTACAATGAGCAAGTCATCAAACATAAAAATGGTTGAAGCACCTGAAGGATTTTCGGGAGAAGGCTTTTTTGCAACAAAACTTGATACCGTTGTAGGTATGGCACGTGCCAACTCTATGTGGCCACTGCCTTTTGCAACCTCATGCTGCGGTATCGAATTCATGGCTACCATGGCATCACACTATGACGTGGCACGTTTCGGATCGGAGCGCATGAGCTTCTCTCCGCGCCAGGCCGATATGCTGTTGGTAATGGGAACCATCGCTAAAAAGATGGCGCCTATCTTACGCCAGGTATACGAGCAAATGGCTGAACCACGCTGGGTTATCGCAGTTGGGGCATGTGCTTCTTCAGGCGGTATATTCGACACTTATTCTGTACTTCAGGGTATTGACAAGGTAATTCCGGTAGACGTTTACGTTCCGGGCTGCCCTCCAAGACCGGAGCAGATACTTGACGGCATCATGACGCTTCAGGATATCGTAAGGAATGAATCAGTACGCAGAAGAAGTTCAGACGAATACAAAGAACTACTAGCTTCTTATAATATTTCATAAGTTACCAATGGCTTTAGAAACAACAGTAATACAGGATAAGCTTACCGAAAAATTCGGAGACAAAGTCAACGGCTTTATCCAGATCAAAGATATTTTCACTTTTGAAGTGGCATCAGATTCACTGTCTGAAGTTATGGGCTTTTTAAAGAATGACCCGCTGCTTCGTTTCAACTTCCTTACCGATGTTTGCGGCGTACATTACCCTGACAATGAATTGGACAGGCAGTTTGCTACGGTTTACCACATGCACAACTGGTATGATAACGTTAGGATTCGCTTCAAGTGTTTCCTTAACGGAGAAAACCCGGAAGTAGCATCGGCAACAGAGCATTTTCTTGGTGCAAACTGGCAGGAGCGTGAAACGTATGATTTCTTCGGGATCATATTCAACGGGCACCCACAGCTGAAAAGGATCCTGAACATGGATGAGATGGTATCTTTCCCGATGCGTAAGGAATTCCCGATGGAAGACGGAGGAAGAACTGATAAAGACGACCGATTCTTCGGCCGTACGCAGGACAACTGTTAATTAATAAAGAACAAGGAATAAATTTTTATATAAAATGTCAGACCTGTTATTACCACCGGAGCATCGCTATGCCAAGATGATCGAACAGAAGCAGAATGAAGACGGCAGCGAGCTTTCAATACTAAACCTTGGGCCTACACACCCTGCAACCCACGGTATTTTCCAGAACATCCTGCTTATGGATGGTGAGAGGATACTTGATGGCGAAAGTACCGTAGGCTACATTCACCGTGCATTTGAAAAAATTGCCGAGAACAGGCCATTTTATCAGGTGACCCCGCTTACCGACAGGATGAACTACTGCTCTGCCCCTATCAACAATATGGGCTGGTGGATGACACTGGAGAAAGCACTGGATATCGAGGTGCCAAAAAGGGTTCAGTACCTAAGGGTAATTATCATGGAGCTGGCACGTATTGCCGACCACATCATCTGTAACTCGGTTCTTGGTGTAGATACCGGAGCACTTACAGGTTTCCTTTACGTATTCCAGTACAGGGAAAAAATATACGAAATTTATGAAGAGATATGCGGTGCCCGCCTTACCACTAACATGGGAAGGATTGGCGGTTTCGAAAGAGACTGGAGCCCGGAAGCCTTCAAAAAAATAAATACATTCTTAGAGGAGTTCCCTGCAATATGGACAGAATTTGAGAGCCTGCTTACCCGTAACAGGATCTTTATGGACCGTACCATCGATGTAGGCCCTATCTCTGCCGAAAAAGCAATGAGCTATGGCTTTACAGGCCCTAACCTTCGTGCTGCCGGTATAGATTATGACGTTCGCGTTATGCAGCCGTACAGCTCTTACGAAGACTTTGAATTCAACGTTCCTGTTGGAAAATCAGGTGATACTTACGACCGTTTCTGCGTGCGTAATGCAGAGGTTTGGGAAAGTTTGAGCATCATCAAACAGGCATTGGAAAAACTGCCGGAAGGTCCTTTCCACGCTAATGTTCCTGATTACTATCTTCCGCCAAAAGAAGATGTGTATACCAACATGGAAGCACTTATTTACCACTTTAAAATTGTAATGGGCGAAGTTCCTGTACCTAAGACCGAAGTATACCATCCGGTAGAAGGCGGTAACGGAGAGCTTGGCTTTTACCTAATAACTGATGGAAGCCGTACTGCTTACAGGCTACACTTCCGCAGGCCTTGCTTTATTTACTATCAGGCCTTTAACGACATGGTAAAAGGACAAATGCTGTCTGATGCCATTGCAACATTATCAAGCCTCAATGTTATTGCAGGCGAACTAGACGCTTAAGATTATGAAAATTTCACACGCAAAACAGGATATAAACATTACCCCTGAACTTCAGGCCAGGATTGATGAGCTGATAAGCCACTACCCTGCTGACAAAAGGAAATCGGCATTGCTACCCGTGCTTCACGAAGTACAGGATGCGCACGACAACTGGCTGAGCATTGAGCTTCAGGACAGGGTTGCCGAAATTCTTGACATCAAGCCTATCGAGGTGTATGAGGTAGTATCATTCTATACCATGTACAACCAGCAGCCTATCGGCAAGTACATGTTTGAGTTCTGCAGGACTTCTTGCTGTGCCATTCGCGGAGCAGAGAACCTGATGGACTACACCTGCAACAAACTGGGCATTAAAGAAGGCGAAACCACTCCTGACGGTATGTTTACCATAGTAGGCGTTGAGTGCCTTGGTGCCTGCGGTTATGCACCTATGCTTCAGCTGGGTGATTATTACAAAGAGAACCTGACAATGGAGAAAGTTGACACTCTTATTGATGAGTGCCGAAACGGACAGGTTAATTTACACTAATTAGAGACCATTACACCAAGTAACGATGGGACAGAAAATATTATTAGAGCACGCAAACGTACCGGGGATAAAAACCTATGAAGTGTACCGCCAGCATGGTGGGTACCGCTCTGTAGAGAAAGCTATCAAAAGCATGACTCCGGACGAAGTGGTAGAAGAAGTAAAGACTTCAGGACTTAGAGGCCGTGGAGGGGCAGGTTTCCCTACCGGTATGAAATGGAGTTTTATAGATAAAAAATCAGGCAAGCCAAGGCATTTGGTTTGTAACGCCGATGAGTCGGAGCCGGGAACGTTCAAAGACCGTTACCTGATGGAGTACATTCCTCACCTTTTGATCGAGGGTATGATCACTTCGAGCTACGCACTTGGGGCTAACCTATCCTACATCTACATCCGTGGTGAATATATGTGGGTTTACCGCATATTGGAGAAAGCCATTAAAGAAGCTTACGCTGCCGGATGGTTAGGTAAAAACATTTTAGGTTCTGGTTTCGACCTTGACCTTCACGTACACTGTGGTGCGGGAGCCTACATCTGTGGTGAAGAGACTGCGCTTATCGAGTCGCTTGAAGGCAAAAGAGGTAACCCGAGGATCAAGCCGCCATTCCCTGCTGTAAGCGGACTATGGGCTAACCCTACTGTGGTAAACAACGTAGAGTCTATCGCTGTTGTGCCATGGATCGTAAACAATTCAGGAGAAGATTATGCTAAAATAGGTATAGGACGCTCTACAGGAACAAAACTGATATCAGCTTCAGGGCACATCAAAAACCCGGGAGTATACGAAATAGAATTAGGCCTTAGCGTTGATGAGTTCATGAACTCTGACGAATACTTAGGCGGAATGATGGACAGCAGGCCATTAAAGGCATTGGTTCCCGGAGGTTCTTCGGTGCCTATCCTTCCTGCACACTTAATTTACAAAAACGCTGAAGGCGGCGACCGTTTAATGTCATACGAATCACTTTCTGAAGGTGGTTTTGCAACAGGGTCAATGCTTGGTTCAGGTGGTTTCATCGTGTACAACGACACTACATGTATCGTAAGGAACACCTGGAACTTCTCACGCTTTTACCACCACGAAAGCTGCGGACAGTGTTCGCCTTGCCGTGAAGGTACGGGATGGATGGAAAAAGTACTGCACCGTATCGAGAATGGTCATGGCCGTGAAGAAGATATCGAGCTGCTTTGGGATATTCAGCGCAAGATTGAAGGAAACACGATCTGCCCTCTTGGCGATGCAGCAGCATGGCCGGTGGCAGCAGCTATACGCCACTTTAGGGACGAGTTTGAATACCACGTTCGTTTCCCGGAAAAAATTAAGAACAGAGACCACTTTGTAGCAGAACCTTTTGATCAGGTAAAGCATTTAGTGGCAAAACAAGAAGTATAAGTTACAAAGCTGCAAAGTTGCAAAGCCGAAATGTTTTCAACTACAGCATCCAAAGAATATACAAATGAAAGTAACAATAGACGGACAGGAAATAGATGTAGAACCGGGGACCACCATCCTGCAGGCTGCACGTATGATAGGCGGCGAATCCGTACCGCCGGCAATGTGCTACTATTCTAAACTTAAAGGAAGCGGTGGTAAATGCCGTTGCTGCCTTGTAGAGGTTTCTAAAGGTAGCGAAGCCGACCCACGCCCTATGCCAAAACTAATGGCATCGTGCGTAACGGGTGTTATGGACGGTATGGAAGTAAAAAGCATCTCTTCTGAAAGGGTGGTTGATGCCCGTAAATCGGTTACCGAATTCCTATTGATAAACCACCCGCTGGATTGCCCTGTGTGTGACCAGGCCGGTGAGTGTGACCTGCAGAACCTTAGCTTTAAGAACGGTTCTTCTAAAACACGCTTTATCGAGGAGAAACGTACGTTTGAACCTGAGAACATAGGCAACAACATACAGCTTCACATGAACCGTTGCATCCTTTGCTACCGTTGTGTGATGACTGCTGACCAGCTTACCGATAACCGTGTGCATGGTGTACTGAACCGTGGTGACCATTCACAAATATCTACTGCTATCTCTAAAGCTATCGATAACGAATTCTCAGGAAATATGATCGACGTGTGCCCTGTAGGAGCACTTACTGATAAGACGTTCCGATTCAAGCAAAGGGTATGGTTCAACAAACCATACAACGCGCACAGGGATTGCGATAAATGTTGCGGTAAGACTACGCTTTGGATGTTTGGAGAAGAGATACAAAGGGTTACTGCCCGTAAAGATGTATACCACGAAGTGGAAGAGTTCATCTGTAACGAGTGCCGTTTTGACCACAAAGAAACTAAAGACTGGGTTATTGAAGGACCAAGGAAATTCGAGAAAGATTCTGTTATCAACCAGAATAACTATACAAGGAAACTTGACACAGTTACTATCGAGACAGAAAAGCATATCCTTTTAGGGCGCGAAGAAGACAGGAAGAAAATCAGTATGCCTGCCATTCCGCTTAAAAAAGACGAAGTTAAGGTATTTAAAGAAGGAAATATATAACTATGGATCAGGCAATAATTATAGAAAAAGGTATTTTCATCATAGCGATTTTCGCGATCACCATGCTTTTTGCCATGTATGAAACACTTGCCGAGCGTAAGATCGCTGCCTGGCTTCAGGACCGTATAGGTCCTAACCGTGCCGGTAAAGGCGGTATCCTTCAACCATTGGCCGACGGACTTAAACTTTTCTCTAAAGAAGAGTTTATGCCAAATACCCCAAACAAATTCCTTTTCATAGTAGGCCCTGCCATATCTATGAGTACTGCGCTTATGACAAGTGCCGTAATTCCGTGGGGTGACAGGCTGCATATCTTTGGACGTGATGTTATCCTTCAGGCTACTGATATTGACGTTGCCATGCTTTACGTATTTGGCGTATTGTCAGTAGGTGTATATGGCATCATGATCGGCGGATGGGCTTCTAACAACAAATTCTCACTGATGAGCGCCATGCGTGCTTCGTCACAAATGATATCCTATGAGGTTGCAATGGGCCTTGCGCTTATTGCCCTTATCATGATGACCGAATCATTAAGCTTACGCGAAATGGCTGCCGGACAGCACGGAATGAACTGGAACGTATTCTACCAGCCGGTAGGTTTCCTTATCTTCCTTGTATGTTCATTTGCAGAGACCAACCGTACGCCGTTTGACCTTGCCGAATGTGAGGCTGAGCTTATCGGTGGTTACCATACCGAATATTCGTCAATGAGAATGGGCTTCTACCTGTTTGCTGAATATGCAAGTATGTTTATCTCTTCTACTATCCTTGCAGTGCTTTACTTTGGGGCTTATAACTACCCGGGTATGGACTGGATGGCAGAGAATGCAGGAGCTAACGTGGCTAACGTAATAGGAATATTTGTATTGTTCGGTAAAATATGTGCCTTCATATTCTTCTATATGTGGATACGCTGGACGATACCGAGGTTCCGTTATGACCAATTGATGAAACTGGGATGGAAAATGCTTATTCCGCTTGCCATCGCAAACATCATCATCACCGGAATAGTAATATTACTGGCTGACGGCAAACTTTAATTAAGTACGAAAAAACGCCTTCGGGCAAAAAGAAATACAAAATGTCAATAGAAACCATATCATTATCGGGAAGGAAGAAGGAGGTATCTAACAAAAAGATGACTTTTTGGGAGAGCCTTTACCTTGTAGCGATCGCAAAAGGTTTATGGATAACCATTGGGCACTTATTTACCCGTAAAGTAACCATTAAATACCCGGAAGAAACCAGGGAGCTTAGCCCCGTATACCGCGGTCAGCACATGCTGATGCGTGACGACGAAGGCCGTGAGCGCTGTACTGCCTGCGGACTGTGTGCCCTTTCATGCCCTGCCGAAGCTATCACCATGAAAGCCGACGAAAGGAAACCGGATGAAATGCACCTGTACAGGGAAGAGAAATATGCTTCTATCTATGAAATAAACATGCTTCGCTGCATTTTCTGCGGACTGTGTGAAGAGGCATGCCCAAAACAGGCTATCTACTTAACCAAATCGAGGGTTATGGTAAAATCGAACAGCAACAGGGAAGACTTTATCTTTGGTAAAGACAAACTGGTTATGCCGCTTGATATGGCTATTAATAACACTAAACCACAAATGGCGAACTAAGATGCTTCTAACTATATTCTATATCCTATCGGCCATTACATTAGCGACTGCGTTTTTGACTATCCTTAGCAAAAACCCTATACACAGTGCTATTTACCTTGTATTATGTTTCTTCTCTATTGCCGGGCATTACCTTATGTTCAATGCGCAGTTTCTGGCAATCGTGCATATTATCGTTTACTCAGGTGCCATCATGATCCTGATGCTCTTTACGATAATGCTTATGAACCTTAACAAGGAAGACGAAAAAAACAAATCTATGCTTACCCGGATCGCAGCAGCGGTATCGTTCTGCCTTGTGGCGTTCGTACTGTTGGCTACCTTCATAAAAGCACAGCCCGTTATAACCGAATATAAAGTATCAGGACAGGATTATCAGTCGATCAAAGTATTGGGACAGGTATTGCTTAATGATTACATGGTTCCGTTTGAGTTTGCATCGGTACTGCTTCTTGTATCTATGATTGGTGCGGTATTGCTATCTAAAAAAGAACACATCAACAACTAGTATGGAAAATATATTACAGCAAATAGGCATCGAAAACTACATATACCTTTCTACACTACTGTTTTGTGTTGGTATTTTTGGTGTGCTTTACAGACGAAATGCTATCGTAATGTTCATGTCAATAGAGATCATGCTTAATGCGGTTAACCTGTTATTGGTAGCTTTTTCTACCTACCACCAGGATGCTGCAGGACAGGTTTTCGTATTCTTCTCTATGGCCGTGGCCGCAGCAGAGGTTGCCGTAGGACTTGCTATACTTGTAGCAGTATACAGGAACCTGAACAACATTGACATTGATAATTTAAAGAACTTAAAAGGATAACGCCTGATGGATACAAATTTGGCTTTACTATTATTATTTGCCCCGTTTGCAGGATTCTTGCTTAACGTTTTCTTTGGTAAGAAGCTGGGCAAAGGAGCATCGGGCACATTAGGAACCCTTGCTGTGGCAACATCGTTTGTTGTAACATTAACTTTCTTCTTACAGGTTATTACTACCGGAAAACCGGTAATAATCGATCTTTTCGAATGGCTTAGGCTTGCTAACTTCAGGGTAAACTTCGGTTTTCAGTTAGACCAGCTTTCGTTACTGTGGCTAATGTTCGTAACAGGCATTGGTACACTTATCCACGTGTACTCCATCAGTTATATGCATGATGACGAGAACATGCATAAATTCTTCGCTTACCTGAACCTGTTCATATTCTTTATGATCACGCTGGTAATGGGAAGCAACCTGCTGATTATGTTCATCGGCTGGGAAGGCGTTGGGCTTTGCTCATACCTTCTTATCGGTTTCTGGTACAAGAACCAGGAGTATAACGATGCAGCTAAGAAAGCATTTATCATGAACCGTATAGGTGACCTTGGTTTCCTTATCGGTATCTTCATCATTGGTTATCTATTCCATTCAGTAGACTATACAACTATTTCTGCAATCCTGTCTTCAGGTAAAGAAGTAGACGCGACATGGCTTAGCATTGCTGCCCTGTGCCTATTCATAGGTGCATGTGGTAAAAGTGCCCAGCTGCCGTTATATACATGGTTACCCGATGCGATGGCAGGACCTACGCCGGTTTCGGCACTAATCCACGCGGCTACGATGGTAACAGCAGGTATCTTCATGGTAACACGAATGAACTTCCTGTTTAACCTTGCCCCGGATGTACAGTCTGTAATTGCAGTAGTAGGCGCGCTTACGTCACTTGTTGCGGCGGCTATCGGACTTGTTCAGAATGACATCAAAAAAGTACTCGCTTATTCTACAGTATCACAGTTAGGCCTTATGTTCCTTGCTCTTGGGCTTGGTGCTTATGAGATCGCTGTTTTCCACGTGATAACACACGCATTCTTTAAAGCATGTCTTTTCCTTGGCTCAGGATCAGTTATCCACGCGCTGCATGGCGAACAGGATATGCGCAATATGGGAGGCCTGAAAAAAGTAATGAAAATCACTTTCATCACATTCCTTATCTCTACACTTGCAATTTCGGGATTACCGCCATTCTCAGGTTTCTTCTCTAAAGACGAAATTTTGATGACGGCTTTCCACCACAATAAAGCCCTATGGGTTATCGCTTCATTGGCTTCGATCATGACGGCTTTCTACATGTTCCGTTTACTGTACCTTACTTTCTATAAAGATTTCAGGGGTACAGAGGAGCAGAAGCACCACCTGCACGAATCGCCGGCACTTATTACATTCCCGCTTATCGTTTTAGCGATACTTGCATTAGTGGGCGGTCTTATCAGCCTTCCGGGCAACAGTTGGCTAAACCATTATCTGGCACCTGTACTGGCTAAACCTGCACACCACCACGAACTTGACGGCACAACTTACATGCTTATGGGTATTGCGGTTGTGGGAGCACTTATCGGTATCGGTATTGCTTACACGAAGTACATAAAACAATCTGTAGTGCCTGCACAGGACAGTGAGATTACAGGATTTGCAAAAGTATTGTATAACAAACTTTATGTAGACGAGATTTACACAGCCATTATAGTAAACCCAATTTATGCTATCGGAAGCTTCTTCAGGGATGTGACGGAAGCTGCATTCTCAGGCTTTATCTTTGGCCTTGGAAAAGTTGTCAACATGCTTGGCGGCGAAGGAAAGACCCTTCAGACAGGAAGTATCGGCTTTTACCTTTTTGCATTCGTGCTGGGTATCTGCTCAATAATCGTTTATATATTTTTGGCAAAATAATTCATAACTGATGGATATATCATTTGTACTTATTATCTTATTATTCGGGGCGGCGGCAACTTACTTTGTAGGCGATAAATGGGCCTCTAAGGCAGCGCTTCTTTTCAGCACTGCGGCATTTGCGGCAGCTATTTATATTACCTGCCTTTACAATCAGCATATTCCGGTTAACGTCATGAAGACCTGGATAAAAATTCCGCATGTTTATATTAGCCTTCAGGCCGATGCACTATCATTGAGCATGCTGTTGCTTACAACGGCTCTTACACCTATAATCATCCTGTCTACTTTCAGGAATGTTTTTGCAAAGGCAAGAACATTTTATGCTCTTATCATGTTTATGGCATTTGCCATGGCCGGAACCTTTATCAGTACTGACGGATTTCTCTATTATATCTTCTGGGAACTATCCCTGATACCTATCTACTTCATATCTCTTATATGGGGTAATGGTGACTGGGAAAGCAGGAAAAAAGCAGTTGTCAAATTCTTCATTTATACATTTGCAGGTTCTTTGTTCATGTTGGTTGCCTTTATATACCTGTATCAAAAAACAGGAAGTTTCCTTAGCATGAAGCTGTATTCAGCGGTACTTACGCCAAACGAGCAATTCTTTATATTCCTGGCTTTCTTCCTGGCTTATGCGATCAAGATCCCTATTATACCTTTCCACACATGGCAGGCTAATGTTTACCAAAAATCACCTGCCGCTGGCACGATGCTTTTATCAGGTATCATGCTGAAGATGGCAATCTACAGCATCATAAGATGGCAGCTTCCTATTGCTCCGCAACCGGCTGCTGAATACATGTATGTTTTTGTTGGCCTTTGTATCGCAGGTGTTATCTACGGTTCAATCCTTGCATTAAAGCAAACCGATATTAAAAAACTCCTTGCCTATTCATCTCTTGCCCACGTTGGTCTTATCGCTGCGGGTGCATATACCCTAACCATCGACGGACTTCGCGGTGCTTTTCTTCAGATGCTGGCACACGGATTTGTGGTTGTGGGACTATTCTATGCAGCCGAAATCATTTCACGCCGTTACAATACAGGCGAAATCAGCGAAATGGGCGGTATCAGGATACAGACACCTAAATTTGCTTCAATGTTCATGATACTGGTGCTTGCATCGGTAGCCATGCCATTAACATTCAATTTCGTTGGAGAGTTCGAGCTGCTTTACAGCATGGCACAGACAAATATCTGGATTGCCGTGATTGCAGGAACAACAATAATATTGGGTGCTTTTTACATGCTGAGAATGTTCCAGCAGGTAATGCTTGGTGAGCAAAATTCAAAACCGTTTGCTGATGTTACTTTTGGCGAAGGCTTTGTTTTCATAATCATCATTGCCGTACTGATATTCTTTGGTATCTATCCGAAGCCAATACAAGATTTTATCACTCCGGATCTTGAAAAGATTGTAACGATTATAAACAGATTTAACTAAGCCCGATATAAAAGATGTATACATTAATAGCTATTGCAGGATTAGGCTTAATATGCCTTATAGCTGAAATTTTTAATTTAAGGAAGGCTATCGTACCGGTAACCATATTGGGGCTGTTAGGCACGCTTGCACTTACGGTGCAGGATTATGGGCATCAGCTAAGCTACTATAACAATATGGTAGTTACAAATGATTACTCGGCGGCATTTTCAGGTTTGTTTATCATACTTACCATATTCCTTGTAGCCCTTACGCCTGATTTTCACAAAGAACACAAGCCAAAAATATCAGACTTTGTTGCCATAAAGCTTTTCCTTCTGACAGGAGCTATTGCTATGGTATCATTTGGCAATCTTGCCATGTTCTTCCTTGGTATTGAGATTTTATCAATTGCGCTTTATGTATTAGCGGCAAGCCAGCCTAAAAACCTGAAAAGCAACGAGGCAGGAATGAAATACTTCTTGATGGGAGCATTCGCATCAGGTTTCATTCTATTTGGAATTGCACTTATATATGGCGCTACAGGTTCGTTCGATACTGCTGTAATCTATGGTAAGATCCTTGAGAACCAACCTTTGCCAAAATGGTATTTCATAGGTATTGTAATGATGTCTATTGGCTTACTTTTCAAGATTGCTGCTGTACCGTTCCATTTTTGGGCACCGGATGTATATGAAGGTTCTCCTGCACTAACTACTGCAACCATGAGTACCCTTACTAAAGTTGCGGCGATCGCTGCCTTCTTTAAACTTATGGTAAGCCTTAACATGACTGTACCTGGTACATACATAACAATAATCAGTATCATCTCGATACTCTCTATGACTGTAGGTAACCTTACAGCACTGATGCAGACCAATGTAAAGCGTATGCTGGCATTTTCGGGTATATCTCATGCAGGTTTTATGCTTATGGTATTCTTTAATCCTACTGCTACTGCCGATACTCTGTTATATTATACTGCAGCCTATTCGCTTGCCGGTATTGCTGCCTTTGCAGTAGTGCTTTCGGTTTGTGGCGATAAAGGAAATGAAGAAATATTCAACTTTAACGGGCTTGGAAAAAGAAATCCGTTAATGGCAGCTGTATTAACGTGCTCTCTTTTATCAATGGCAGGTATACCTATATTTTCCGGATTCTTTGCCAAATTCTTCCTGTTCAACCAAGTATTGAGTACAGGCCACGTTGCCATCATTATCATCGCTATACTGAACTCTATTGTGAGCGTTGGCTACTACTTTAAACTGATACTGGCCATGTACACAAAAGAAGATATCATTGAAAAACAACCGGTTCCTGTAATGTACACGCTGGTGGCTGTACTATCAATAGCGCTAAACATTGCAATAGGTATTTGCCCTAAAATTGTATTGGACCTGCTTCACCTGTAAAACAAAAACTAACATAATGCCAAAAGGCCACCGCTTTACCACGGTGGCCTTTTACTTTTTAGCAATATTCTGTGTTTATATCGCCGTATATCCTCCGTCGGCAATGATATAGCTTCCTGTTGTAAATGACGATTTATCAGAACTAAGGAACAAAACCAGTTCGGCAATTTCCTGCGGTGTTCCCAGCCTTTTCATAGTACTTTTATCGGCTACAGCCTGCATCATGTCTCTATTAAGATGGTCTGTAAGTAAAGGAGTTTCTATATAGCCCGGGCCAACCGCATTACAGCGGATGTTTTTCTCACCATATTCTGCTGCGATATTTTTAGTAAGTCCAACAACCCCATGTTTAGAAGCCGTGTAAGCAGGACTGTTAGGAGCTGCTACTGTACCATGAATCGAAGCAATATTCACGATGCTTCCTCCCCCATTCTTCATCATCTGTTCGATCTCATAACGACAGGCATAAAACACACCGTTAAGGTTTAGCGCAATTACCTTATCCCATGCATTTGGGTCATATTCCCCGGTAGGAGCTGCAGGCCCACCCATGCCGGCATTGTTACAGGCAATATCAAGCCTTCCGTATTTTGCTACTACAGCTTCAACCAGTTTTTTATTTTCTTCCGCAACCGACGAGTCAGCCTTAACAAAAAAAGCCTCTCCACCGGCTTCCTCAATTGCTTTTACGGTAGCATTCCCGTGTTCTTCGTTTATATCGGTTATCACAACTTTTGCACCTTCGCGTGCGTAGGTTTCAGCCACAGCACGGCCTATTCCTGATCCGGCACCTGATACAACAGCTACCTTATCTTTTAATAATGACATAATATGTAAATTTAGAATTGTAACTTACAATTTACGAATAAGCCCGCGAAACGTCTGTTACCCAACCGTTACTTAACACCACTTTAACAGCTTATTTTGATTCATTAATCGCCTTTTTCTAACTGCGGAATACTTAATTTTGCAGTATGTATGCCCTCGTAGACTGCAATAACTTTTATGTATCCTGTGAAAGGGTTTTCCAGCCGCAATGGCAGGGAAAGCCTGTTGTGGTATTGTCTAATAACGACGGCTGCATCATTTCCCGAAGCGACGAGGCAAAAGCAATGGGCATAGGAATGGCGGTACCTGAGTTCAAGATCCGTGAGCAGCTCAAGGCAGATAACGTAAAAGTATTCTCCAGCAATTACTCATTGTATGGCGACCTGAGCCAGCGTGTTTTTGGCATCCTGCGCCTCTTTACCCCAAATGTGGAGGAATACAGCATAGACGAAGCTTTTCTTGACTTTAACGGCATCGATATTGCCGATTACCACAACTACGGCGTGGAGATAAAGCAGCGCATCAACAAGTGGCTTAGCATACCGGTATGCGTAGGCATCGCGCCAACCAAAACCCTCGCCAAGGCAGCTAACCGCATTGCCCGGAAATATCCCGACCAAACGCAGGGTGTGCATATCATGGACAGTGACGAAAAACGCATCAAGGCATTGAAATGGCTGAAGATTGAAGACATTTGGGGTATTGGCTACCGAACCGCAAAAAAGCTGAAAGCAAGAAACGTGTTCACGGCCTATGATTTCATACAGCCCCACATGGAGCAATGGATACAGAACGAAATGGGCGTGGTAGGCAAACGCATTAAATGCGAACTGGAGGGTGTTCCCGCCATAGGCAGCGGCGAAGTGCCCGACAAGAAAAAAAGCATTGCCACTACCCGTAGCTTTCCCAAACAGCTCAAAGATTATGACCTGATACGCGAACGGGTATCTACCTTTGCAACCGTAACCGCCGAAAAGCTCAGGAAACAAAACTCCTGCTGCCACACCATCATTGTGATGCTGGTAGCAGACAAACACAGCATTAATGACCCTAAATACTATTACAGCAAGTCGGTAACGCTGCCCTATGCGACTAATTCGGCAATTACCATAAGTAATGCCGCCATTCAGCTGCTAAAGGAAATGATGGAAGATACCAATACCATAAAATTCAAAAAAGCGGGTGTAGTGGTTACCGAGCTGATTCCTGATAACGCCAAACAGTTTAACCTGTTTAATGACGAAGACCCAAGGCACCTCGCGCTCATGAAAGCCATGGACAGCATGAATACAAAACATGGTGGACGAAAGATCCGTCTTGCGGCACAAGCCGAAAAAACTTGGGACATGAACCAAAACATGCTTTCACCACGTTATACCACCGATATTAAAGAAATACTTGTAGTGCAATGCCGATAAAAAAAAATGATAACCCCAACCTCTCCATTCATACTCCCGACTTTGAGAGCGGCAACGCACAGCCTTTTGTTACCCATGCAGTAAAGGCAGGTTTTCCTTCGCCGGCGTTGGACTTCATGGAGTATAAGATCGACCTGAACAAATACCTTGCAGAGAAGAATCCGCTGGCTACTTTTTATATTAAAGTAGCAGGCAACTCAATGACAGATGCAGCTATTGATGATGGCGATATTCTGGTAATCGACCGAAGCCTTGAACCCGCCGACGGTAAAATAGCCGTCTGCCTTATCGATGGCGAGTTTACCGTTAAGCGCCTAAAGCTCGAAACCGACTGCCTCTACCTGATGCCCGAAAATTCCGCTTACCAGCCCATAAAAGTAACCGAAGACAACCAGTTCGTCATCTGGGCGATTGTGACCTATGTGATCAAGAGGGTGGGATAGTTTTAAGTCCGAAGTTCGAAGTTGTCGATACCGTAAAAAAAATCCCGAACTTTGTTTTTCCAAAAAACAGCTACAATTTTATGCAGGATACTCCCATCACCAAAACCCAGCTCGCAGTCATGTCGGCAGCGGCCGGTATATGCGTTGCCAATATTTATTACAACCAACCCATACTGAAAGACATTGCCCACGACTTTAGCGTAAGCGAAAGCAGGGCAGGAATACTGTCGGTGCTGGCACAGGCAGGCTATGGCTTCGGGCTTTTCTTTATTACGCCGCTTGGCGATAAGATCAACCGCAAAAAACTGATACTGGTACTTCAACTATTGCTGATAGGCACCTTGGTAGGTACAACATTCGTACAAAACTTTTTCTGGATAAGCGTTTTCAGCCTGCTTATCGGTTTGCTGAGTGTTGCCGCACAGGTAATACTCCCTCTGGCCGCAAGTATGGATAGCCAGAACCGTGGTCGCAATGTAGGCATCATTATAACCGGTATACTGGTGGGCATACTTGCCGCAAGGGTGTTCAGCGGACTCATTGCCGAGTGGGCCAATTGGCGTTGGGTATATGGCATATCTTCAGGTATGGTAATCATGAGCGCACTGACCTTTCAATTTACCATACCCGACAGGCACCAGGCGATGTTTGAAGGTAACTATATCCAATTGTTGGGTTCGTCGCTACAGCAGTTCAGGCGCTTTGCGCTGTTGCGAAGGACTGCCCTGCTGGGTGGGCTTGCCTTCGGGATCTTCTGTTCTTTCTGGACTACCCTTACCTTCCACCTGAGTGGCGAGCCTTTCAACTATGGTACTGACATTATCGGGCTTTTCGGGATATTGGCCATAGGCGGCGCATTAATTGCACCATTAGTGGGCAAACTCGCTGATAAAGGCAACCCGGCACGTGCGCAGGCCATATCGATGGCACTTGTAATAGTTGCAATCCTTTTGGTTATGGCTGCCCCTGAATCGGTAACTGCGTTTATAATAACCGTATTGTTGCTGGATGTGGGCGTACAGGCCGCACAGGTTACCAATATTGCCACCATTTACTCACTGGATGCTACCGCGCACAGCCGTATCAATACCGCTTACATGACGAGTTATTTCATTGGCGGATCTTTAGGCACTTTCGTAGGCATACAATGTTGGGATGCCGGAGGCTGGCCGCTTGTTACCGGACAACTCTTGTTATGGGGAGTAGCCTGTTTAGTGATTACTGTTTGGGGGTTGAGGAGCTAGAAGTCGGATGTAATAATCTTCTTACCAAGAAGAATTATTGTATTGTTTTTTCATAACCTTGTAAACATCACTTCTTAAAATCTTATCAGTAAAAGAAAGATAATCCTCTATTAGCTTTTGAAGTTCAATCCCTTTTTGAGGTATAATTTCTATATAATAAAAGCTAGGGTGTGTAATCAATAATTCAATTTTATATTCATTATACCCATCATAGGAAATGTCTTCAAGTTTATTTAAAATTTGCTCACAATCGGTTCTGGATTTTCGAATTTTAATTACATATCTTGAATCTATCATAACATCTGCAAACGGAAGTAAATTATCACAGAAAACATAACTTGAAGTCCTTTTGAAAAAGGAGTTCCTGAAATTATCAACAAAGGATTGAAAAATTTTCTCTACCTGATAATCATTAAACTGTTTCTTATCATCATAATTTTGACGCGATATCCTTTGAAATGTGACTGTCTTCGTTATACTTTGCTTTTCAACTTTAGTTTTGCCCGCTAACACATATTTATTGACAAAATCAACTAATTCCTTTCGCTCAGCTTCCTGATCTGTTTTGTAGGCAACATCTATTGATTTAATATCAGAATAATGCACCATATTAAGTGATGAAACAATGGCATGACTCTCACTAATATAAACTTTCGCATGTAAATCATCAACTAATATGGGTGTGATACCTATAGCCTTTAACTCCGAAAAATCCTGTTTGGCATTTTTTCTGGCTATAAATGTTATTTCAATATCATTTGCTACTGCCTTACTTAGACATCTTTTCATTTTGTCCCAATCATTAATATTAACATAGGGAGATACAATTATCAACTTTTTATCTGCTTCCTGTATTAGTGTCATTATTTGAGAAGCTATTTCTAATGGCGGTATGAATTTCATTTGAACAAAAATATTTGTCAAAAGTAATGAAAATCGTACAATCAAGAAAGCCCCTCGATTGAGGGGCTTTCTTTCACAAACAATCACTAACCAAGTGATCGGAACAGATTCTTGGGGGAACCTAAAATCGTAATATCTTAATGCGTGCCATTGGTACACGGACAGTCGCTTATACCCTGGAAGATATCAAGCCCTATCGTTACCATGTGGGTTCCGCTGTTGTAAGCCAGCATTTCGTTGGTTGTTACCTGGTAGGAATAAGCAAAATAAAAGTTATGGTATTTTACACCTGCCATTGGGCCAATAGCTAACGGATCTCCAAACTGGTCGTTCAGGAAACGGTAGTTAACACCCGCCCAGTAATAGTTCTCATTATCCATAAGGCGCACTTTAAGGTTAAGGTCGGTACTCGACCTGCCGTCTGCTTCAAAATAATGAAAATACGTAGAAGGCTCTATCTCCAGATTGTTATCCTTAAATGTATAACCGGTGTATACCTGGTAGTTCCTTAATTTTTTTGGCTCGTTAATGCCGTAAATATCCACATCCTTATTCAGGATATTTCCTGCTGTAAAGCTCGCATAGAACGCTTTTATACGGAATAACGCCGATACATCGAAGTTATGGTTAACGGTATAGCGGTTATTATTAATCGATCCGTCCGGTGTCTGAATATCTTCAATATCAATCTTAAACTGGTTCAGATTGTATGAGATACCAAGTGAAAGGTACTCTTCATAATAATCGTCTAAAACAAGGTGATGCGCATAAGAAAGTCGCCCTCCGTACTGCCTGGTGTAACCATTCTTGTCATTGTACATGAATATACCTACCCCATCGCGGGCTGTAATCCTTGCATCAGCAGCAAGCGACTGGCTATCGGGAGCATCTTTGACACCTACCCATTGGGTAAGTCCGTTGGCTCTTATTTTCACGTAGTCCCCAATACCGGCATAAGCGGGAGATATGATAAATGGGTTGTCGGCCAGGTACTGCGTAAATGTAGGGATGTTAAGCTCCTGTGCATTTACATAGGGGAATGCTATAATTAGTACTAACAGCGTATATAATTTTTTCATTGTGTCCTAAAAGTTTTTGTCCAAATTGAAATTTTTAATTCGGGCCACGCCATGTAGTAAGCGTGGCCGTCATTAATCTTATCTGTAAATTGTGAAGTGTCCTATAAACGACCTGTCTTCTGCATCTCCCAGTTTAACAAGGAACCAGTAATCTCCCGTAGGCATTGGGTGGCCATCATAAGTACCATCCCATGTCTGACCCTGTCTCAGCGTAGCCAGTTTTCGTCCGTAGCGGTCAAAGATCTCAGAGTTGATGTTAGGGTAGTTTGCAGTGTTACCCGGCGACCAGGTATCATTTTGCCCGTCTCCGTCAGGAGTAACCACATCCGGTAGTATAACATCTGTAAATTCTACTGTTATGCTTTCCGTTTTGGTACATCCCCTGTTGTCGGTTACCATAACTTCATATATACCACTCTTAAAGAATGTAAATACATTTTTAGTTCCCATACTGTCACCATCAAATGTAAATCTGTAAGGCCCCTCGCCTCCCATAACTGTAGCCTTGATCTGGTTCAGTCCGGTTTTATCAAGCACAAGGGCAAGGTCAGCAAAACTTGAAACATTGAATGGATCTGTAACATCTGTACAGCCCGTTACCGTATTCACGACCTCAACAGTATAAATTCCGTCCTCAAGGTTAGTGAATACATTCGACACTTGTGGAGGGTTATTAGCATTCTTAGGCCCTGTAATTGTATAACTTAATTCAGCAGGGTTAATACCGCTATTGGTGACAATAGTAACCGTAATCTCACCACAATTATCAACAATATTTGCTTTCGCATCAATATCGAGCGGTGAGGTCAGTGTTACATTGTGTGTAGTTGTACAGCCATGAGCATCCTGTATGTATACCGTATAGGTACCACCGTCAAGACTATCAAATAAAGTCTGTCCTTCTACAAATGGCCCACTGGCATTAAGGCTCGTTTCATATGGTGCAGTACCTCCTGCAATTGCAATCTCAAACGCTGCATCATTATCTTCGATACAGGTCTCCGGAAGGTTCATCACATCGGTTACCGTTATAAGTGCAGGCTCTCCTATTGCAGGGAAGCTACTGAAGTCAACATAACATCCGTACTGATCCTGTACCCTCACCGTGTACGTTCCGGCAGCCAATCCTGTAAATACAGGGTTGTTTGTCATTACATAATTTGGAGATATACCATATTGCAGCGTTCCTGTCCCACCTGTAGCCGTTACTGTAAGCGTACCGTCTGCAACTCCGTTACAAGTAGCATCTACAGGTGTTGCAGCTGTTACTGTAAGCGGCACTCGTGGCTGAACCGTAAATCTAAAGTCTTTCTGGCAGCCATTGATATGCCTTACCGTATACACATAGTCGCCCGGGGCAAGATCCCATGTATGGTTAGCAGCAAAATCCTGTACAAGTGTTCCTGTTATAGTCTCAAGCCTGTACTGAACGTTGTTTACTATGGTACTTAATGTTGCAGTAACTGTATTTACCGGTGCATTATTCACACAGCTTAATACTGTCTGTATGTTAGGAACCAAGTTCACACCTCTTTCTACCGTTACCGTTTTTATAGCATAACAGCCGCTGGCATCTCTTACATAAACATCATAAGCCATTAAGCGCCCATACAGATTTGCAAAGTCCGGTGTCGCTGCAGGGTTATATGGCTGGAAGTTTGTCGGCGAGTCTATCGCTACGGTATATGGTGGTGTACCTCCTGTTATCGAAGTGATATCGATGGTACCGTCATGCGAATTCACACAGCTTTCATGCTGGCCTACTGCCGCATTTATAATAAGTGCTGCTGCCGGCTCGGTTAACGGTGTATTGTATGTTTCAACACATCCCATTGCATCTTTTACCCAAATGGTATAACCTTCGTTCACGTTCGGAAGAAGTTCCACGAATGTATTCGATGGACTATAAATTGGTGTCGGCCAGTTACCCCATGTAATAGCATATTGCAGCTGACCTGTACCGCCTGTAGCGTTCACAGTTATCGTACCTACAGCCTCACCGTGACATCTTACGTTAGTAACATTCAAAGTCGCACTGATAGGTACTACCGGAGCAATCGTAAACGGTGGTGGTGTCTCCGAACATCCCTGTGCGTGTGTTACCGTAACAGTGTGTGGTACTGCCGAATTTAGCACTACATCCTGGAAGGTATTAGATGCCTGAGGGGTTCCGCCATCAAGCGAGTAGGTTACCTGTCCTGCAACGGAAGGGTTAACGCTCACTACTACAGTAGCTTTCTCACACACCTGGGTAGTAGTTACCGTAGCTCCTATAACGATACCCGTAAGTACCGTAGCACTGTTAGAAACAGTACAGTTATTAGCATCTCTTACCTGGATAGCATAAGTACCACCTGCAAGGTTGCTGAATACGATTGGTGTTCCCGCTGGCATTGCAACAGTAAAGCCACCTCCGTTAATGCTCGCGCTATATGGAGCGATACCGCCCGCAGGTGTTATTGTAATTGAACCGTTATTATCGTTAAGACACGCCTCATCTGTATGTGCAACCGTTGCAGACAGAGCTGAAGCAGGCTGGCTGATCGTAAAAGTAGCAATAGCGCTACAGCCATTAGCATCGGTTACTGTTGCCTGATAGTTTCCGGCGGTAAGGCCGGTAGCCGTAGCCGTGGTCTGTACCGGGGTAGTATTCCAGCTATATGTATAAGCCGTAGTACCACCTGCCGCTACTACCGTAGCCGAACCTGTCGCTGCACCAAAACAAAGAACGTTTGTCTGGGTTCCGGCAGTGGCGGTCAATGCCGTTGCAGGTTGTGTTATAGTAAACGCCTGTGATATGTTACAGCCGTTAGCATCGGTTACTGTTACTGTATATGTACCTGCTGTAAGGCCTGTAGCCGTAGCAGTTGTTTGTACAGGAGTTGTAGTCCAGCTATACGTATAACCCACAGTACCACCTGTTACCGCTATTGTAGCCGAACCTGTCGTCCCTCCAAAACAAAGAACGTTTGTCTGGGTAGTAGCTGTTGTCACCGATAGCGGTGCTGCAGGCTGAGTAATCGTGAATGCCTGAGTTTTTGTACAACCGTTGGCATCAGTCACCGTTACCGTATATGTACCTGCTACAAGGTTTGTTGCCGTAGCTGTAGTCTGTACCGGAGTTGTATTCCAGCTGTAAGTATATGCTCCAGTACCACCTGTTACATTTACTGTAGCTGCTCCTGTAGCATTACCAAAACAAAGAACATTTGTTTGTGGTCCTGCTGTAGCAACAAGTGCCGCGGCAGGTTGTGTGATCGTGAATGCCTGAGTTGTTGTACAAGCGTTAGCATCTGTCACTGTTACTGTATATGTCCCTGCTACAAGGTTTGTTGCTGTAGCGGTAGTTTGTACCGGTGTAGTATTCCAGCTGTAACTGTATGCACCTGTACCACCTGTTACATTTACTGTAGCAGCTCCGGTAGCATTACCAAAACAAAGAATATTTGTCTGAGGGCCTGCTGTAGCAACAAGTGCCGCGGCAGGCTGAGTAATCGTGAATGCCTGGGTTGTTGTACAAGCGTTAGCATCGGTTACTGTTACTGTATATGTCCCTGCTGTAAGGTTTGTTGCCGTAGCGGTAGTTTGTACCGGTGTAGTGTTCCAGCTGTAAGAGTATGCAGTTGTACCACCAGTCACGTTTACGGTAGCCGAACCTGTTGCATTACCAAAACAAAGAACGTTAGTCTGTGCTCCTGTTGTAGCGGTAAGCGCTGCGGCTGGTTGCGTAATTGTAAACGACTGGGTTGTTGTACAAGCGTTAGCATCGGTTACCGTTACTGTATACGTACCTGCTGTAAGGCCTGTAGCCGTAGCTGCAGTTTGTACCGGGGTAGTGTTCCAGCTATAGCTGTATGCACCTGTACCACCCGTTACATTTACTGTAGCAGCTCCTGTAGCATTACCAAAACAAAGAACATTCGTTTGTGTTCCTGCTGCTGTAGCGGTAAGTGCCGCTGTTGGCTGCGTAATCGTGAATGCCTGAGTTGTTGTACAAGCGTTAGTATCGGTTACCGTTACTGTATACGTACCTGCTGTAAGGCCTGTAGCCGTAGCTGCAGTTTGTACCGGGGTAGTGTTCC